>NZ_JAKUGE010000046.1:0-42571 GCF_022663795.1 Bacillus cereus group sp. BfR-BA-01349 | reverse complement strand
TGCTTTTATTTTATCTTTTGAAGAAAATTTAGCCATAAAAAATGCACCTCCAATTGTTAGTTATGTGTCTAACAATTGGGGTGCACTTCACCTTACGAGGTCTTTTTTACTTATTTTCCAAATACACTAATTGATTCTTCCTCAATTACAAGTAAACAATTAGCATATTACATGATTTAATATCCCCATAGACAATTCAACTCTATTAATTCGGTTCGATCTTAATATCCCCCTTTTATTCCAAAAACTCAATAATCGTTTCACATACTTTATCCGTCTCCTCGATATCTGGGAAATGTCCACTTTTTTCAAATATAACAAGTTTACCATTTTTCAATTGTCTCGTTATTCTATAACTCATTCCTACACCCGTGTTATAGTCATGCGCTCCAACTATGACACACGTATCAATTTCTAAACCTTTAATACGCTCAATAAGCGGTAAAGATGATTTTGTTCCAAAAATAACTTTGCTCATCTTCCCTGTATTACTTAACTGACTTTCCTCCCAAAGACTCCGATTTAGCTTTGCAAATTCTTCATTTTTAAACAATAATCGATCTACAGCTTTTGTATCAACTATACTCCAAACTTGATTATACCTTTCTTTTAAAGGAATTTCTGACTTACTTATTATCAATATTTCTTCTTTCATTTCTCCTTTCGTTACTTGTAGAAAACCTTCTATCTGCACAGTATACATATCATTTAAATCATCTAACGATGGTGCTTGTAATACCATTTGTTCAACATTTTTTGGATATTTCAAAGCATACTCTAAACAAAGTTGTCCACCAAAAGAATATCCTAACAAATTTATCTTCTCTACATGTAATTGCTTTCTTAATTCCTCTAAATCTTCGACTAGAGTATTGATTGAGTACTCACCGTCATCTTGTGGTGCCTCACTTCTACCACATCCTCTTTGTTCATAATAAACAACAGTCATATTTTCTTCTAACCTCAACCCAAGTGTTCTTTCGAATACATAATGATTGCCACCTGGACCACCATGTACAATAATGAGAGGAACTGTATTATGAGCTGCCCCTGCAACTTTACACCAATGCAATACCCCATTGATTTTCAAATAGTGTACACCATCTTGCAACATTAACTGATTCATTTACCCTCTCTCCTCATCGCTCACTTATTACTATCTAAATGTATAAGTTCTGACCATTCACACTTTCTCCCTTTGTATCCTTTAGACACTATCCTCATTTATATGAATAGCTTTCTTATTCAAAAATAGATTTTTAAAAATTCCTACTCCCACAATTAATAAAACTATACCAACTAATTTATTTACTTGTAATGGAACACTCTCCATTCCAAATAATCCGAATGTATCAATACATAACGCAACAACCAATTGAGTAATAAGACTAATTAGCACCGTATATGCTGGACCTAAGCTCTTTATTGCACCCATTATACAAATAATTAACCCGATGCCAAACAGTCCACTTACATAAAACAAATAATTTGTAGTATACACTTTAATGTTAATACCGTTTTCTGTAATGATATAAAATAGAATAGAACTAATGAGACCTATTCCAAGGACACATGTAGTCGTTAACCACTGTCCTACATTTTCATTTACTTTTGCATTAAAAACAGATTGTAAGCTAATTAATATTCCTGCTAATGTAGCTAAACTAAATCCAATCAAAATCTTCCTCTCCCTTTCATTGCTCATATATATTATCTTTAGCGACTTCCTTCATTCTAGAAAAATCTTTAATTACAATAACTCCATTACTCTTTTCAATTAATTTTTCATTATAAAATTTTTGTAATACCCGTATTACGTGCCTATAACTTACCCCTATAAAATCCGCAATACTCGTTACCGAAGTTGCATCCAAATCCTCTTTATACATATTCCCGTTACTATCTGTTGAAATTGAAAGTAAATAACTAGCTACACGTACTTCTACAGGATAAAGTAAATTAAGAGCAGTAAAACGAGTCGATATTTTTAATGTGTTCGCAATGTTTTCAAGCAAGAACTTCATAAATATAGGATCATGTAATAACTTGTTTCTAATAACCGTATTAGAAATAGAGATTGCTACAACATCTGAACAAGCTTCAACGACATTATGTGCTTTGCTATTTTGAATTAATTCAATATCACCAACAATGGCCAATGGATTGATAAAGCGAAGGATTAGTTTCTTCCCTTCAGGTGTAATCGTGTAAACTTTTGCTTTACCTTTAACAACAAAATATAAACGATCCATTTCGTCATCTATATTGCAAATAAGCTCGCCTTTTTCAAAGTGATTTAATTGAAAATAAGCTGTATCTATTTCTGAAAAAACCTCGAGCGTTTTATTGGTTTTCAAATAATGCGTAATTAAACCTGATCTATTCTCCATATTCATTTCTCCTTTCATTTACATATTAAATACAACAATACCTATAATCATTACTATCGTTCCCACAATATGATATCTCTCCATCTGTATCTTTTTTATATGAAACAGTCCTTTCATTTCAATAACTGTTGCCGTTAACAATTGAGCAACCATTAGTATGCCAGCTGTCAATGTAACTCCTAATGAATATATCGCCATAGTTTCTGCACAAATAATGAATCCACCAAATGCACCAGCTGCTAAATATATTTTTTTCACACTCTTTAAATTTGTTACTTTCTCCTCTTTCTTTAATAAAAATACAGTTGTTGCAATAATGAATCCAATTAAATGGGTTATAATACTCGTCGACCATATACCGATATGTGAACTAAGTTTCGCATTAAAGGTACCTTGAAGTGTTATAAATATCCCCGCAAAAATAGCAAATAGAATACCTTTCAAAAAATCATCTCCTCATCCTTTATTTCTGACTTAATTAAAAACCATCATCCTATAATGGCAAAAGGACAAATGTCACATCACTATGAAAATAACTTGAAATGAACAAAAACACACCTCAAAAATGCGAGATGTGTTTTTAATTATTTATATATAATGTTTTAAAAATGAAAATTACGCTACATTAAAAGATTTCTTTTTCATAACAAACTTTGCAAATAAGAAACGTACAAGCGGTCCCATAATAATTAATTGTAATGGATATGCCATTATGAAATTTTTAATAAAAATCGAAAAATAAATGGAAACAAATGAATCTCCTTGTAGTCCACCATGTAAATACATCATAGCCATACCGAAAAATGACATAAAGAACACCATTCCAATTACCATAGTTGTCGCCATTGCAACGATAATATTTATTTTTTTAGATTTATCAAATGGCAATATGAATACAATTTTTTTCGCACAAGGTCCAACGATACATATTTCAATTAATAGTGCAATAATAAAGCCAATTAATAGTTCTAATGCAATCTCTTTAATATAAATTGGTCCTCCTGTTTCATTCATTAGTAAATTGTAAAACGTCATTACGATAACCATCCCAAGGCACATCATCATGCCAAATTGGAGGTTTTCCTTTCTTGTTGTTGGCAAATTTCATCATCCTTTCTCTTTGAGTCTTTGTCATTATATCGACATTGGAAACCCCTTCGTAAGTGAACATTTTGTGAACGAATTTAAAGCGTTTTCATATTTTTCCTTTCTACTCAAATTCTCACTTTTACTTATAGAGGTTATATATATCGCAATGTTGAATTACTAAATTTAACATTGCATTACACTATTACTAGGAGGATAACCATGAATGAAGCAGAATTTTACGCATATCACATCGTAACAAGGAAAAAAATGCATATCGGACAAATCATTCCTTTTAACAAAAATCAACACAATACTCTATATCACTTCTTTTTTGAAAGAGAACAATTAAATGCTAGTGGTGAAGATGGCATACAAATTTTAAATAAACACTATAAAAATAACGAATTACATATAAATAATGAAAATACTAAAGTAGTTATGAGTTATATGGATCAAACAATTAGAGCAGTTAGAGAAACAATTGTAGAAATGGTTAGACTACAAGAATTCCCTGAATACCCTTCCAGGTTATCTTGCTTATATGCTGCTAAAAGCTATGAGGATGCTTTGAAATGGAGAGCGCTATTTGATTCTTACAATCGAGAAGTTTTACAGATTGTTAAACTACGAGTGATTGGAAGTTCTTTTGAAGGTGACGGGAATCTTTTACCGAAAGAAGATGGAATTCCTTTTTCTCAAAAAATCGAACAAGCTAGAGAGTATTGGAAAGGAAATATTAGAAATGAGCTTCCTGAGCTACTGATTAATGGAGAAATTGAAGTGGTAGAAATTATTGATGACTTTTCCTCAATTCATATTTAATTTCTAACTAAATCATATAGGATGGAGATTACAATGAAGAAAAAAGTGTACTTCAATCATGATGGCGGCGTAGATGATTTAATTTCATTATTTTTATTACTTCAAATGGAAAACATTGAACTTACGGGTGTATCTGTTATCCCAGCAGACTGCTATTTAGAACCCGCAATGTCTGCCAGTCGTAAAATTATCGATCGCTTCGGCAAAGGTAATATTGCCGTAGCCGCTTCAAACTCTCGCGGGCAAAACCCGTTTCCGAAAGACTGGCGGATGCATGCATTTTATGTAGATGCTCTACCAATTTTAAATGAGTCTGGAAAAGTTGTAACACCCGTGGTGGCAAAACCCGCGCATCATCATTTAATAGAAACACTTCTACAAACGGAAGGAAAAACAACTTTATTATTTACTGGGCCCCTAACTGACCTTGCTCGTGCATTATATGAAGCTCCCATAATCGAAGATCAAATTGAACGCCTTGTTTGGATGGGTGGTACATTTCTTAAAGCTGGCAATGTACATGAACCAGAGCATGATGGAACAGCTGAGTGGAATTCGTTTTGGGATCCTGAAGCAGTAGCTCGTGTATGGGATGCAAAAATTAAAATCGACTTAGTGACACTAGAAAGTACAAACCAAGTTCCGTTAACTATAAACATACGTGAGCAGTGGGCAAAAGAACGAAAGTATATTGGTATGGATTTCCTTGGTCAATGCTATGCAATGGTCCCCCCTCTCGTTCACTTCTCAACGAACTCTACTTACTATTTATGGGATGTACTAACTACCGCTTTTGTCGGAAACACTAGCCTTGCAAAAACTGAAACGATTAATAGTATCGTTCATACATACGGACCAAGCCAAGGACGTACAGAGGAAACTACTGATGGACGACCTGTAAATGTCGTTTATGATGTAAAACATGATGTTTTCTTTGAATATATTACTGAATTAGCAAAGAAAGCTTCTATCTGAACCCCTATAAAGTGATATAACTTCAGATAATGAGCCCCAATTTTAGAAATTGGTTGTAACTAGATATTTAACTATTAAAAAGAGTATTGAATTAAATTTCAATACTCTTTTTGTGCAATTTAATTATATTTGATTAATGTAGTGTCTTACAGATTATTCATTTCATAATCATTGACAAAATACGTTATTGTTTCTAACTCATCTGCATTTAATTCTCTATCTAGCTCTTGTTTATACGCTGCCTTTATCTTCTCTTCATCGCCTTTATGAGCTTCTGTATATGTTCCTACTGTTTTTAGCAAATGAATTTCTTGTAAAAACTCGTCTCGATTTATAGCTGTCCCATGAGAAAGAATATATGTCTCAGCATCAAATTTCTCTAATTCATCTATCAATTTAAACGTTTTTTTCGTCGTATAGTTCCACTTTGAAGAAAAAATATCTGCATATATACAATCTCCTACAAACAATATCTTTTCTTCTTTTATATACATAACAACTGAATCATGCGCATGATCTCCGCCCACATGTTTTAACACGCATGTCACTTCACCAAGGTCTAATTCCATTTGATCCTGGAACGTTAAGGTTGGAGGAATAATGTTAATATTTCTCGCTTTTTCTTCAAACTCTTTCTTGATACAATTCGCACAAAATGCAATTTCAGTACCCTCTTTTACGCGTGCGTCCAACGCTTCATCTGTCCATTCATAAGATACTATTGCCTGCATTTCTTTTTTCGTTTCAGCGTGCGAAATAGTTAATGCATTCTGTAATACAGATAATCCAAAAATATGATCCCAATGCCAATGCGTTAATGCTACAAAATCAGGATTCGATACATTTTGTTCTTTTAACATTTCTAAAAATAATTGTGCATGTTCTTCTGAATTTCCTGCATCAATCATTAACGTTTTTTCTTGTCCAACGACCATTCCTAAGATAGGTCTATCTGTTTCAGAAACAGGTGTCATATACCAAAATGAGTTTCCTATTTTTTTAATTTGTTGCATAACCAATTCCCCTTTTCATTTTCTCACTTAAAATTAATATATAAATTATAACGAATCACTACTTTTTTCTCTATAATCAAACACAATTACTTGGACTAATCTAACTTTCTTTTTCGTAAGCTAAAAATAAGGGAATAGAATCGGAGTGTGATACTATGGAACGTTTATGGATTCCAATGATTGTAACATTTTTTTCGTTCGGTGGATTACTATTAGGAGGTGCTGTTGGAGTAGCAACACGCCAACTTATTGAAGAAAAGATGCATCGTTTATACGCATTATGTGGTGGTATTTTACTTGGGCTTTTATCCCTTGAAATTATTCCTGAAACATTTTCAAGCTACGAAATGGTTGGGCCTATACTTAGTATAGCTATCGGTATTTTAGTTATGAGCTTATTAGATAACTATTGTCACCATCCAATGATACATAAAAAAGATCAACAAGCATGGCAAACCTTCCTTTTTCTCTCTTTCGCTATATTTATTCATAATATACCGAGTGGATTTGCGTTAGGTACAGCTTTTATAAATCATAATGACTCTGCCATTCCCTTTTTAATAGCAATCGTCGTTCACCATATTCCAGAAGGATTAGCTTTAATTATTCCATTTCTTTTTACAAAACATAAATATATTTCCTTTTTATTAACGACTTTATTACTTTCTCTTATTCTCGGTACTGGCACAGTTTTTGGCATTTTGATGGAAGGAAAAGCTCTTCACCTGCAAGGCCTCATTATGGGAAGTGCTATTGGTTCACTTGGATATGTCACAATTCATGAAATGCTTTGGAAAGCTAAGAAACAGCTCTCTTTCCTTACATTTCTAATGTGGGCAACTAGTGGTTTTTTACTAATAACAGTGTTCACTTTATTCGCTGGTCATCATTAAAGTTGCTAAAGTGAAACTTTTGTTCCTCCCACACTGATTCTTGGATTACAAATAACTAGATAAATTTCTTACTTGTATATTTTTCCTTTTTATTCAAAACATAATGTTATCTACCTATTATAAGGAGGAACAATTATGTTTGGGAAAACAGCAGGTGAAGCATTAGTTGATTTATTAATTGATTGGGGAGTAGAGCACATATACGGTATGCCTGGAGATTCCATTAATTCTATCATTGAAGCTTTAAGAAAAAAACAAGATAAAATTAAATTCATTCAAGTTCGCCATGAAGAAGCTGGTGCACTAGCAGCGGCTGCCTATGCGAAATTAACAGGAAAACTTGGCGTTTGTATGGCAATTGCAGGACCTGGTGCTATTCATTTATTAAATGGTTTATATGATGCGAAACTCGATAAAGCCCCTGTTCTAGCAATTTCAGGTCAAGTAGAAACCGATTTACTTGGAACGGACTTTTTCCAAGAAGTAAATTTAGAAAGAATGTTTGATGATGTTGCGGTTTATAACCAGCGTATTATGTCAGCAGAGCAACTACCTGCCGTAGTGAATCAAGCAATTCGAATGGCTTATACGAAAAAAGGTGTATCCGTTCTTACTATTCCAGATGATGTCCCGAAATTTGAAGTGAAAAATGGTGCCCGTGTTACAAATACTTCTTTTACTTTGCCTGAATTATTTCCACAAAAAGAAGATTTAGATGCAGCGAAACTCGCAATAAATGAAGCGAAAAAGCCTGTGATTTTAGCTGGAAAAGGAACAAAACATGCGAGAGAATCTTTACTTGCATTAGCAGAACATATTGGTGCTCCAATCGTACTTACATTACCTGCTAAAGGAATTATTCCTGATGAACACCCTCTTTGTATTGGTGGATTAGGATTAATTGGAACGAAACCTTCTTATGAAGCAATGAAGCATGCAGATACTTTAATTATGGTCGGTACTTCTTATCCGTTCACCGGCTTCTTACCTGAAAAAGCAAAAACAATTCATATCGATACAGATCCTGCCCAAATCGGGAAACGTTATGCGACAGATATTGGTTTAGCTGGTGATGCTGATAAAACATTACGATGGTTAATTGAAAATGTTGAAGAACACACAGACCATTCCTTCTTAGAACAGCACCAAGAAATGATGAAAAAGTGGGAAGATAAATTACACGATCAAGAAGAAGACTCTTCCATTCCAATTAAACCACAACGTGTTATGCATGCTCTGCAGCAAGTAGCTCATGATGATGCAATATTATCAGTCGATGTCGGAAATGTAACAGTATGGACAGCAAGACACTTCCGTATGACAAACCAACAATTTATCATTTCTAGCTGGCTCGCAACACTTGGCTGCGGTTTACCTGGTGCACTTGCTGGAAAAATTGCTTTCCCGGATAAACAAGTATTTGCAGTTTGTGGTGATGGCGGATTTGGAATGACGATGAATGACTTCGTAACAGCTGTAAAATATAAATTACCAATCGTTGTCGTCGTATTACACAATAATAAAATTGCGATGATTAAATTTGAACAAGAAGTTATGGGTAATATCGAATTCGAAACAGACTTAACGAACCCTGATTTCGCAAAATATGCAGAGGCTTGTGGAGGTATTGGATACCGTGTTGAGAATTTAGATGAACTACTTCCCGCTTTCGAAAATGCAGTAAAACAAAATAAACCATGTATTATTGATGTAGTTGTAGATGCTAACGAAGCACCAATGCCAGCAAAAATCACATTTGGTCAAGCCGCTGGTTATACGAAGCATATGATAAAAGAATTATTTGAAGAAGGTAAGATTGATTTACCTCCACTTTAAGCAAAAAAAGATAGCTGAAAACAATTTGTCTTCAGCTATCTTTTTTATTTTTGTATCTCTCTATAAAAAGAAAAGTCATCCATAGTTGGTTGTACTTAAGACTCTTATTTTTTATCAAGAGTCTTTTTATTTAATTTCGCTTCAGTTAATACTATGCATCTAAAAATCTTTATACATCTCGCTAACTATTTCAATTCTCTAAAGTTCGGATATACTTTATTTTATGAATGTATCGCACATCCACTTATAGAATTTTTCTTTCTCTTCAAATTGTGGATAATGAGCTGATTTCTCAAAAGTAATAAATTGTTTTTGATCTGCTTCTATCTTATCAAAATATGTTTTTGCTGCATGCAATGAAGTGTTATAGTCATATTTCCCCATAAGGAAATAAAACGGTAGCTTCATTTCAATCACCTTAGTAGGCAATGGATTTTTTAAATCCTTTTCTAATAAGACAGTTTGAGAATGTGATAATCCAACGTTATAACGAATTACGTCTAACAAGTTATATTCATTACAGAAAGATTTGAAAACATCTCGCATACACATTTTTATAAAAACACATAGAAAAGAGCCCTTGCTTTCAACACAAGGACTCTTTTCATAAACTATTTAGCTACCTCTTCTTTCGGCATTACCATACCTTTATAAAGTTGAACAGTTATCCAGTAATACATGAAATAAATGACTAAGAAGATTCCTATTGGCACCCACACTTTCACAAACGGGTCAACTAATATAAAGCTGAATAAGTTAAGCCCTACTAAAACGTGAGAAATGCCAATGATCGCTGGGAAGATAAATAAATATGAAATTTCTTTATATATACTTTTCGTTAACATACTACGTCTCACACCAATTTTTCGTAACATTTCATAACGGCGTACGTCGCGAGAAGCACCTGTTAATATTTTGAACATAAGGGAACTTGCCATCATTGCTAAAAAGGCAATTCCGAGGAAAAATCCCATAAACATCGTTCCGCTCATGAAGCTGTTCATAAACTGATAAATTGTCATTTTCGTAAATAAGTCTGCCTTTTCACCTGTTGCTTTTTCAATTTGTGCTTTTTGTCTCTTATCTATTTCGATCAATAACGGTTTATATTTTTTCATATCATCTACTTTTGCTAATGTTACAGTATGTTCGGTTCCTTGAATCCCTTTATAATGCTCTTCGTCTGCAATTCTTACTGGTTTTCCGCTAAATTGATTATGCGTAATTTGTATCTCTCTTACAACTGCGTCTTCCCAATCCTTTGGCATATGAGGGAATTTTGCTAATTCAGGAGCCTCTAAAGCTGAATATACAGGTTCAGTTAAAGGTTCAGTCACACGTTTGCGAACAGGCTCTTTTAAAGTTTTTGTATCAAAATGGTCTGAAACAAGTGGCGGTTTCGCAGTTAAGTCGTTACGTAAATAATAAACCGCTTCTCCATCTACTTTATATTTGTACTTGCTTTCTTCAACAATTTCCATTTCTTTTAATGCTGCTGTATCTTGTTCGTTTGGATCATGAATTGCAACATCATATACACGAGAAAGGTCTGTCATAATACCTACATTTTTTTGGAAAGCCATACCTGCCGTCATCGCACCTGCGCCTAATGCAATTAACATAGCTACAGTACCTAATACTCTCGATAAACTATTAACTCGAAAGCGTAGCTGTGCGTATGTAAAACTATTTAAGCCCGTTTCATTTCGTTTTTTATTTCCTTTAATTTTCATCACAAAAAATGGGAGTAATGAACTAAAGATGAAATATATTCCAAGTGTTGTAACGATGGTTGCTATAATAAAACCTAATTCAGCATATATTTTTACATTAATCATAAAATAGTACCCTGTACTTACTAGTAATACACCAAGTACTGTCATTATGATAATGCGAGTTTTACTTTTCTTCACTTCATCTAGTGTTTCATCTTCACGAATTAACTCTAGTTCAGTTTTACGTAACAATCGGACACTGTTCATTAAGCCAGTAATGAAAAATAGTATTAAGAAGAAAATAGCTGTGACTAAAATTGCTGGTGTGTATACAGATGCATAACTACCTTTTGCTGAAATTTCCATTCCATTCATTAAAAAGTTTCCTGCTACACTTGCAAG
This sequence comes from Bacillus cereus group sp. BfR-BA-01349, assembly GCF_022663795.1. Lineage (NCBI taxonomy): Bacteria > Bacillati > Bacillota > Bacilli > Caryophanales > Bacillaceae > Bacillus > Bacillus cereus group sp. BfR-BA-01349. The sequence goes on along the minus strand of NZ_JAKUGE010000046.1, from coordinate 31,436 downwards.
TAACATCCCTACTAAAATACCGATAATAATACTGACAATACCCATACCGAATGTTTCAATAAATAATAACTGTGCTACTTTTTTCTTTTTTGCACCAAGCATCATGTACATACCGAGTTCTTTTCTTCTTAATGTGAGCAAGAAAGAGTTGGCATATATAATATAAAATACAGTAATGAAAGATAATAGTATTGCACCTACCCAAAAGACGAGTCTAATACTACTAATTAGACTATTATCTTTCGTAAATTCACTATTCATCGCCATCGTTTGGAACATGTAGAAAATACTAATACTAATAACGAGGCCAATAAGTAAAACCATATAATCTTTTAACATCTTTTTCATACTATGACGTGATAATTTAAATAACATAGTTTCGCCCCCCTACTTAGACTCAGCAGCTGAGCCCATATGAGCGAGCACATCTAAAATGTCTTGATAGAAATTCTCTCGAGTGCCTTGACGATTTAATTCTTTATAAAGAAGACCATCTTGAATAAATAAAATACGCTCACAATAACTTGCACTAAATGCATCGTGTGTAACCATCAAAATACTTACATTGTGATTTTCATGTAAATCTTGCATCGCTTCTAATAAACTTTTTGCGTTTTTACTATCAAGCGCACCTGTCGGTTCATCTGCTAATACAATTGCTGGATTATGTACTAAAGCTCTTGCCGCCGCTGTTCTTTGCTTTTGTCCTCCAGAAACAGCCGTCGGATATTTTGTTAAAATTTCGGTGATACCTAATTTCTTGGCAACGTCATTTACCTTTCCAGTAATCTCACTTGACGGTACGCCTTGCAAAGAAAGTGGTAAAGCTATATTTTCATAAATTGATAAGTTTTCTAGAAGATTAAAATCTTGAAAAATGAAACCTAATTTTTGAGAGCGAAAATCAGATAACGCATTGCCCTTCATAGAAGTAATATTTGTACCAGCTATCGTCACACTACCACCTGTCGCTTGGTCAAGTGTACTTATCACATTAAGTAAAGTCGTTTTGCCAGACCCAGAAGGTCCCATGATCCCGACAAATTCTCCTTCTTTAATACTTAACGATACACCCCTTAATGCTTTTGACTGATTCTCATTTCTTTTCCCATACGTTTTTTCTACACTTTCTACAGTAACTACATTTGTTGACATCTCTTTCACTCCATCCCTTTTGTATAAAATTAATTTCTCACATATTTCTTATTATTTTGCCATGTGAATTCTTAAGATTTTTTTAATTATTCATTCAATAAGAGTTACACCCTTAACATGAACCTATTTCCTACTCCATATTCTCATTTTTCTACAACTCGTTCCCTCGATTTCGCTTACATTTACCTTACATTTTTGTAAGATAAAAACGAAAACACACTAATTGCTAATAGTGTGTTTTCTTTACAATCAATATTTTCTATTCTTTATTTCTTCTTCAATACTTGCCACAAATACATCTAGCGCAATAACTTCTGACTTCTCTTCCCCATATTTACGTACATTTACAGCTCCGTTTTCCATTTCCTTATCCCCAATAACAAGAACATACGGTACTTTTTGCATTTGTGCTTCTCTTATTTTATATCCTAATTTTTCATCTCGTGCATCTTGTTCAACACGAACTCCAGCTTGTGCTAATTTATGTGCAATCTCATTGGCATATTGTTCATGTACTGCATTTGAAACTGGAATTACTTTCACTTGAACTGGTGCCACCCATGCCGGGAACGCACCTCCAAAGTGCTCAATTAATATTGCTAAGAAGCGATCTAATGACCCTAAAACTGCTCTGTGAATAACAACTGGTCTTTTCTTTTCATTATTTTCATCTATATAATTCAAATCAAATTTCTCTGGCATTTGGAAATCAAGCTGGATTGTTCCGCACTGGTGGCTTCTATTTAAAGCATCTTTAATATGAAAATCAATTTTCGGCCCGTAAAATGCACCGTCACCTTCATTTAGTCTATATTTATAATTTAGCGATTGTAATACATTTTCTAATGCCGCTTCTGCTTGCTCCCATAATTTATCATCACCCATTGAATCTTCTGGACGAGTAGAAAGCTCTACTTCATATTCGAATCCAAAAGTTTTATATACGTAATCAATTTGCGCCATTACTGATTTAATTTCATCTTCAATTTGTTTTGGAGTTACAAATAAATGTGCATCATCTTGGCAGAAAGTACGTACTCTTAATAATCCGTTTAACGCACCACTAAATTCATGACGATGTACTTGACCAAATTCACACATACGAATCGGTAATTCACGATAAGAATGCAATTGATTTTTAAACATAAGCATGTGCCCTGGGCAGTTCATCGGTTTTAATGCAAAACTTTTATTATCTACTTCAGAGAAATACATATTATCTTTATAATGTCCCCAGTGCCCTGATCTCTCCCATACTTCTTGGTTCATCATGAACGGAGTGCGTACTTCTTGATACTTATACTCTTTTTGAATTTCTCTTAAAAATGCTTCCAATTCGTTACGAATCATTTGTCCTTTCGGTAAATAAAACGGCATTCCCGGAGCCTCTTCAGAAAACATAAATAACTCAAGCTCACTGCCTAACTTACGATGATTTCTTTTTGCTGCTTCTTCAACGAAATGTAAATACTCTTCTAATTCTTTTTGAGAAGAGAATGCAACACCATATATGCGCTGAAGCACTTGGTTATTACTATCACCTCGCCAATATGCACCGGAAACGTGAGTTAATTGAAATGCTTTCAAATAACCTGTAGATGGTAAATGTGGTCCTCTACATAAATCTACAAATTCACCTTGTTTATATAGTGTTACACTTTCCCCACTAGGAATTGCTTCTAAAAGTTCTAATTTCAAGCGGTCGTTCATTTCTTGAAACAGTTTAGCTGCTTCTTCTCGAGAAACCTCAACTCGTTCTATCTTTATATTTTCATTTATGATCTTTTTCATTTCTTTTTCGATTTTTCGTAAATCTTCTATGTTTACACTACTTGGAAGATCCATATCATAATAAAATCCATTTTCAATAACAGGTCCTACTCCAAGATTTATATCACCATACAATCTTTTTACAGCTTGCGCTAAAATATGTGCCGCGGAGTGTCTTGCAATTTCTACCCCTTCATTTGAATCTATAGTAATGATTTCCACTTCCGCATTTTCTTCAATATCTCGGCGTAAATCATATAATCCATCATTTACTTTCCCCGCGACTGCTTTCTTTTTCAAACTACTGCTAATGGATCCAGCAATTTCTTCTAAAGTAACTCCATTTACAAATTCTTTAACGCTACCATCTGGAAATTTAATTTCAATCATTTGTTCTTTCATTTTTCATCTCTCCATTTCATAATAAAAAGCACACTCATCCCTAAAATAGGGACGAGCGTGCTTTTACCCGTGGTTCCACCCAGATTCCCATTGTAAATATACAATGGCTTCATTTACGGTAACGTCGTTTACACGGCACTAGATACTTCATTTCCCTAGTGCAGCTCTAAGGTGGTAAGTTATTTTTCTGCGTTAGGAAGTTCTCAGCTTTCCTTCCTTCTCTGTATAACCGGGTAAAATAGCTCGTGTCCTTTTCTTCGCTTATTATGAAATTGAATGCAAAAAAGCATATTCATCCCTAAATATAGGGACGAATATGCTTATATCCGTGGTTCCACCCAGATTCCCATCACAAAAAAACATAATGGCTTCTTTTGCGATAACGTCGCATACACGGCACTAGATACTTCATTTCCCTAGTGCAGCTCTAAGGTGGTAAGTTATTTTTCTGCGTTAGGAAGTTCTCAGCTTTCCTTCCTTCTCTGTATAACCGGGTAAAATAACTCGTGTCCTTTTCTTTGCTTTTTGTAAAACATCCATTTATTGTTATTTAATATATCTTATTCATTTTATTTTTGCAAGTGTTTAAAAAAATTATTTATTTAATTTAAAAAAGCGAAACCAAATTTTTTTGGTTTCACTTCACAATTTTACCAATCTTGTGATTCGTAATTTAAGTCTGCGAATAGACGTCTTTTCTCTTTCTTCGTTAAATCTCTCCACTGCCCAACTGGTAAATTATTCAATTCGATATTCATAATTCTCGTACGTTTTAACGTGTATACTTGATAACCTAAAGCTTCACACATACGGCGAATTTGGCGATTTAGCCCTTGTGTTAAAATAATTTGGAACTCATATTTTGATAACTGTGTAATCTCACAAGGAAGCGTTTTTGTTCCTAAAATTTTAACACCCGCTGCCATTTTCTCTAAGAAATCAGGTGTAATTGGCTTATCTACTGAAACGATATATTCTTTCTCATGTTTGTTTTCAGCACGTAAAATCTCATTAACAATATCGCCATCATTCGTTAACAAAATTAAACCGTCAGAGTCTTTATCAAGACGTCCAATGTGGCTAATTCGTAAAGGATGATTCACTAAATCAATAATATTACCTTTTACTGATTTTTCACTCGTACATGTAATACCTACTGGTTTATTTAAAGCGATATATACGTGATCTCGAGCAATTCGAAGCTGCTCTCCATTTACTCGTACATCATCACCTGGGTTCACTTGGTCACCAATTTTTGCAACCTTACCGTTAATAATTACTCTTCTCTCATTAATTAGTTTATCCGCTCCACGTCGAGACGCTTTTCCAGCTTCACTAATAAATTTATTGATACGCAAATTAGGCACATCCTTTTCTAAAAAAAATTTCAAGCTCACACTGCTTCTACCGTACAATACAAAAGGGTAAGCCTCCTATTATAACTTAAATATATTAACATGAAAGGGTATATAACGTCTTCTATTAATTACTTGTTTATAAGAAAATATCTTTATTATACATTCATTTATGCACTTTTTCAGCGTTTAATATACAAGCCATTCTTCCTTACATACAGCTTGTTTTCCTTTTATCTCTTCTATCTCTTCATGAATATTAGCTAATTTATATAAATCTGTGAAAATCTCTTCCACATAATGTTGATGTGTCTTTTCATCTTTCCAATACGTTAACACTATGTAACGATTTTCATTTTTTAAAGACTTCCCAACTACTCCACCTAACATTCCTTTTGCTTTTTCCATTCCTTTATTCCAAATTGTTTCTTGCTTATGTAAAAAATGATTTTCCTTTTCCATCTTTACATCACATATAGCAACTCTTACGAATGATCCTTCTGTAACAACGTCTTTCAAATGCGTATCAGTTATATCATACAACGTTTGAAATAATTCAATTTCACATGCAAGAAACGTATCCTCTTGATTACTATTTAAATAAATTGTATCGTGAGCACCCTTCATAAATGATTGATATGTACTTCTATCTTCCCATAAAGTAAATACACATGCCTCATCTTCATACCATCCACCAAATTGTCCATGAAAACCATCTAGGTGCCGTATATCACGCCATTTTCCTTGCGCATTTGAAAACAATTCCTTTTTCTCTTCTTCCACCTTACAGTAGATTGTTTTTAGTAGCATTTTTAATTCCCCCTTTAGCATATAATTTATCTTCTTCTCACAATAATTAGTTCACATAATATTTTTATAATCACCCTAATACTTTTTATAGACATATAGAACTAATCATATTTATCACTACATCTATCAAAACATCTATCGAATTTAATTTCAAATGATTCAGAATAAAAAAAGATGTAACTCTTAATGAATTACATCTTTAGCTAATCTCCCTTATTCATCTTTTTCTCAAATAAATAATACGTAATTTCTCCCGGATAATGTACTACTGCTACCTTCCGCTCCCCTTTTTTAAAACTAACAGTATGCCCATTTTCCCCTAAGTTCTCCCATCCACTCGCCTTTGTAATTGGCATTACACTTATATATTGATAGTCCTCTTCCTTATCATCGTTAATATGGATTGCTGACATTGGCACTGGAAAATCTTTAATTTTAGATTCTTTATTCATAAATATGAATGCAATTAAACCAACTAATAACATAGCCATTGAAATACTTAAAACCAGTTTTCTTCTATTCATTTTCACTAAAAACCCTCTTTTCTCGCATATAACTTTCATCATTTTACTAACTTTAATTATTTATGTATAGAGAAGAAATAATTTTAATTATTTCTAACCTATTTTCTCTACTTTAAACAACATTATTGTTATATATTATAATTATAAGTTTTTAAATTTTGGAGGCGTTACATATTGCAGAAATTACTTTTTACTAAATGGACAGTTGTTATTTCTATTTTCATCATTTTCGGTACGATTTTCTATGTTACTAATGTTAAAAATAACAACGAAAAAGCAACTGTAGAAACAGCGGATACAAAAACTTTCAAAACTAAATTACAACCTAAAATTAATGAATTGACTACTCATTATAATGACATCATCGAAAAAGATTGGTTACCTGCCTGGGAAGAGATTAACACGAATGGAGATTCAGTAGATCGAAATAAACTATTAGTTACAATGAGTGCTGTTTCCAAGCAGTACGAAACAATTATGAACGAAATAGACACGCTTAAAATTGAAGAAAATATAGCAGATATAGATATACAAAAACAACTAATTCAATTCACACCTCAGTTTAAATCCGCATCAAATTTCATGAAAAATGCAGCAAATTTAATTATAGACGGAGCAAATAACTCTACTCCAACCGATGAAACTATTGAAAAAACAAAACAAGCTTTAGGACTTGCGGATCAACATATTGTCATCGCTTTATCTACTTTAAATGAAGTTGAAGATAAATTAGGACTTACAAAAAAATAAAACTATTTACTATTTTAAAATAAAAAATGATTGCAATTCACAATTTGTATGTCTATAATGTTTTTATTGATTTACAATCAATGTGTTTATAAATTTTATAATTCGGATGAACCATTCAGGAGAAGGTCTATTGATCTACCGACGGGGCAAAAAGTTGTTATACCAGCTTTGAAACTCTCAGGTCTTGGTTACAAGTAGAACTGCATGGGGACGAATCTCTGGAGAGACTCCCTCTCGCTTTCATAGAGCGCGGAGGAAAACGAGCACCGAAGGAGCAAATCCGCTAATATAGCGGATAATCTCTCAGGTAAAAGGACAGAGACAAGCGAAAGAAAATGCCGATTTGTATCGGTTTATTTTTCTATCCCTTGTTTCTCCAGAGACCATTTCATTTACTTGAAGTGGTTTTTATTTTTTCTAAATAAAGGAGAATAAAGATGGAGCCAGTAAGTAAAGTATTAGAACAAATGAAGAGGATCATTTGGAGCTGATACTGTAATATGTACTGGTGGAATCATTAGTCCTTCACCTGTCGCTTTCAGCACCGCTTCTTTTCGAGTCCAATATGTTAAAAAACCTTCTATTTTCTGTTCATTTGGCAGTTTCATAACTTGCGCTATTTCAATGTCTGTTAATACACCTTCTGCCATTTTCATAACATCTATACTTGGATTCATTTGTTCTACATCTATGCCAACAGGTGCAGATTTTGTAAATGCAACGACAACCCACTCACCTGAATGCGAAACGGATAATTGCGGCATACCTTCTGGTAATTGTGGTCTTCCATGCTGCAATTTACATACTGAGCACATTCGATCAATTGGTACTTGGACTGGTGACATAGAAAGTATCTTGCCGAGAACTAATCTACTTATTACGCAACCTATTATAAAACGAGCTCGATCTGCCGAATGATGATACGAATTTGCTTTCTCTCGCTCTATATCATTTAGTAAATTGTAATGCCATGATTGTAAATCCGAAATTCTTGCCCACCATATTTGACAATCATTCTCATTCAAAGTTGGAATAGAATCTACAACTTTACTTTCTATCATGTAAACTCTCCTTTATTCAACGAATATCAATTTTCATAAAAAAGCATACGTATATTGTTATTCATTGACAAGTACTTTCTCTTTTTCTGATACAGATAATGTTTTTTCTTTCTTCTTTGACATTACCTCTTTATCGGAAATACGTAAAGAAAATAGTAGTGCTATGAGCAAAAATATTGCTGACCCAATTAATGCTGCTTGATATGGTAAAAAATCGGATTGAACGTTATTACCTCCAAAACCAGCTAGTATACTAGCTAAAACCGCTACTCCTATTGCTGAACCTAGTCGATTTTGCACATTGAATATAGTAGTCGCTCTCCCCATAGAAGGCGGCGTGATATTGTTAAAGGCAGAAAATTGAACCGCACCGACAGATTGACCTAAGAAAATACCGATACCAAACAATAATGCCCGGATTTGCCACGGATTCGTATCGTGATTTACAAAACTCAATAAAACAAATATAACCGCCGTACATATTAATCCAATAGAAATTACCTTTCGAGCTCCTAATTTCTTATATGACCATGGTACAATTTGTGAAGAAATCATTAATCCAATCGCCTCTGGAAATGTCGTAAGTCCTGATTCCAGTGCAGAAACTCCTATCACATTTTGATACATAAGAGGAAAAACAAATAACATTCCTAATAAACCAGCTGATGAAAATAATGATATAATGCTCATCTTTCTAAAGACTGGTTCTTTTAATAAGCGTAAATCTAACATCGGTTGCTTTACTTTCAGTTCTACAATTATAAACAATGTAATGAATACAACCCCAGCTATCCCAGTACTCATAATTTCTGGAGAAATCCACCCTTTTGATGGTCCCTGGCTGAGTGCATATATGAGCATCGCAAATCCTGGTGCTGATAAAATAAAGCCGAGCGAATCAAAGCGACCAGCTGATTTTTCAACATGTTCTGCTAAAAATAGAAGTCCAAATAGCAATGCAACGATTCCAAACGGTAGATTAATATAAAATGCCCAACGCCAAGACATTTGATCTACAAAGAAACCACCGATGATAGGACCAATTGCTGGTGCTACAGCAATTGGAAGTATAATGAACCGGGAAATCTTCGGTCTTTCCTCTGGTGAAAATGTTCGAAATAACATCGCCATTCCGACCGGTGTTAAAAGCCCTCCGCCAGCACCTTGAATAATACGGAAAATATTCAATGAAGTAATATCGTTAGCCATTCCGCATAAAGCAGATGCAATTGTAAATACGAAAAGAGCAATTAAAAATACTCTTTTCATACCAAAACGATCTCCTAACCAACCAGAAATCGGAAGGAAAACAGCTAAACTAACTAAATATCCAAAATTCACCGTCCCCATTGCAGATGGAGGTACTTGTAGTTCTCTACTTATCGTTTGCAGTGCTACATTTACAATCGTTGCGTCCATCGCAGCCATAAACATCGCAGTTATATAAACGATACTTACAACTACTTTTGGATTTAGTTTTTCTTTCATTATCGTTTTCCTACTAATGTTTTTTCGCGAACTTGATTACCTTGTGGATTCAAATCTTTCCAGTTATATTCAACATATTCTAAGCAGCTCTGCCTACTAGCTTCTTCATATACGACATTCCAGCCAATAGGTACATCGAGAAAAGCAGGCCAGAGAGAATACTGGCCCTCCTCATTTATTAATACTTTATATGTGTAATTATCATTTTCAAATGGATTCGTCATACTCTACTTACCCCTTTCTTATTCTGCAAATATTTCGCTAATACTTGTCCAATTTCCGTAAGTGGACCTGGCTGACATAGATCTTTATGTCTACAATCAATATCGTGCTGCACAATTTGCCCATCTAAATAATTTAGCCACGTATTTGGAGAAATAGGATCAAACCAGTCTGGTATAACAGTAGATCTAAAGAATAAGATATCTCCGTTATAAACTTTCGGTACATATTTCCCTAACAACCCTACTGAATTTACATATGTTTCTTTCAAGTTCAATATAGTCTCTTCTTCAAGACTTGCTAATGCACTTCCATCTTTACGAAGGATTTCAACTGCACTTTCCATTGTAAGTGGTTTACCATCCATGTTATCTGGGTCATATCCGCCTAAAGCAAGTAATGCGATTAACGCCTCCTCTTCAGTAGGCGCTTCCGTATTCGGTAAGAAGTGTCCAGGATAAGAGTCAAGCATAACGAGTAATTCTACTTCTTCCCCTTCATTTTGTAATTGCGCCGCCATTGCATGCACAACATTTCCTCCAAGCGACCAACCTAGTAAACGATATGGTCCATGAGGCTGTACTTCACGAACATGTTTCAAGTAATCCGCCGCCATCTCCTCTAAACTTTTTGGAAGTTCTTCATTTTTAGCAATACCTCGTGCTTGTACACCATAGATTGGATAATCTGTTCCTAAAGATTTCATAAGTCCTGCATAGCACCAACTTAATCCACCAGCTGGATGTACACAAAATAGTGGTAATTGATCCCCGCTTGCTCGTAATGGAAGCAACACATCAAGTGCACTTTGACCATTCCCCATCTCAAGTCTTTCAGCTAACCCTGCAACAGTCGGTGCTGCAAATAAAGTGCCAATATTTAGTTCCACTCCAAGCGCCTCTTTCATGCGGCTCATAAGTTGCACTGCAAGGAGTGAATGGCCACCAAGATCAAAGAATCCGTCATCAATTCCAATTTGAGGTACACTTAGCACTTCTGTAAACAAGTCACATAACATTTCTTCTTGCGGTGTTCTTGGACCACGACTAGAAGATGATGCAATAAATTCTGGAGCTGGCAATGCCTTTCTATCTAATTTACCGTTTGGAGTTAAAGGTAACTCATTTACTACTACAAAAGCGTATGGAACCATATAATCTGGTAAACTACCACTAGCAAACTGACGCATTTCATTCGTATCAATCGCTTCATTATTTGATGCAACGATATAAGAAACTAACCGTTTATCCCCTGGTTGATCTTCACGTACAATAACGGCTACTTGCTCAACTTTAGGGTGCTTCATTATGACTGCTTCTATTTCTCCTAATTCAATTCGGAACCCACGAATTTTGATTTGATGATCTGCACGTCCTATATAATCTAGCGTCCCATCTTTACGCCAGCGAGCTAAGTCTCCTGTACGATACATTCTTGTACCTGGCTTGCCAAATGGATCTGCGATAAAGCGTTCAGCCGTTAATCCTGCTCTTCCTAAATATCCACGCGCAAGCCCTGCACCTGCAACATACATTTCTCCAACTACTCCAGGTGGCACTGGTTGTAAATAGTTGTCTAACACATACACTTTAAGGTCAGGTATACTGCACCCAATTAAACTATTTGCTCGTAAAGAGACGATAGTTTCATCTATTTCAATATAACTAACATGTACTGTCGTCTCCGTAATACCGTACATATTAATAAGCTTTGGTGCGTTATGAGGATGTCGACTATACCAATCTTCTAAGCGACTTAGCTCAAGTGCTTCTCCTCCAAAAACAACATATCGTAAAGATAATTTTTGACCAATCTCTTCATTTTCACGATCTGCTTGCATCAATTGATAGAACGCTGATGGAGTTTGGTTTAAAACCGTAACCTTTTCTTTAACAAGAAGCTGTAAAAATTCTTTCGGCGAGCGACTTACAGTATGTGGCACTACAACTAAACGCCCTCCATATAATAAAGGTCCCCAAATTTCCCAAACCGAAAAATCAAAAGCATATGAATGGAACATCGTCCAAACATCGTTTTCGTCAAACTGGAACCAATGATCAGTTGCTCCTAAAAGTCTTACTACATTTTGATGAGGTATCATAACGCCTTTCGGTCTACCTGTTGACCCTGACGTATAAATAACGTAAGCAATATGTGATGGAGATAATGGCTTAATGCGTTCCACTTCATCAATATTGTCTTCACTATATTTCTCAACTTCTGCTATTACTTTTACATTATCAATTAAAACTTTTAGTGCCTCATTACATTCAATTTCCACTTCTGAATTCGTTAAAACACATGATGGTTTCGCATCGTGTAGCATAAATGAAATACGGTCTGCTGGGTAATCTGGATCTAACGGAAGGTATCCAGCACCAGCTTTAAGAACAGCTAATAAGCTTACAACCATGTTTAATGATCTTGGCATCGCTAAAGCAACGAGTTGATCAGGACCAATCCCTTTTGCTATTAGGAATCGAGCTATTTTATTTGCTTTTCTATTTAACTCTTCATAAGTTAATTTCTTATCTTCAAAGACAACAGCAATAGAATTTGGATTTATATGAGCCTGCTTTTCAAATAATTGTGGCAATGTCATTTCTGGTGCAATTTGAAAACCACCATTCCACTTTTCTAACACTGTATTTTTCTCTGCTACAGTTAATATTTCTAATGTGCCAATTGATCGATCCGGATGTTTCGCTGCATCATCTAATAACAAAATAAATCTTTCTATTAGTTTTTGAACCGTTTCACGTTTATATAAATCGGTACTAAACTCTAGTAATCCATGTAAACCCTTCGGAGTACCGTCACCCCCGTTACTCTCACTAATTTCAAATGTTAAGTCAAATTTTGCAGAACCGACGCTTTGAATTTCAAGGCTCGCTTCTATATCCGGGGCATCAAAGATTGCTTCTGGCGTATTTTGGAAAGCTAACATAACTTGAAACAACGGGTGGCTGTTTCGAGTACGCACTGGGTTTAACACTTCAACGAGTCGTTCAAATGGAACATCTTGATTTTCATAAGCTGCAAGATTTGTCTGCTTTACTCTATTCAATAATTCTTTAAAACTTGGATCTCCTGATGTATTTGTACGTAACACTAATGTATTTACAAATAAGCCGACTATGTCAGAGAGTACATCATCATTTCTTCCAGCAATCGGACTTCCAATTGGTATATCAGTGCCTGCACCTAATCTTGTAAATAGTGCACTAAGCCCTGCTTGCAATACCATAAACAAACTAGCTCCATTTTCACGTGCAAGCTCTACTAACCTACTATGCATACCTTCATCTATATGAAAATGAATTGTTTCCCCGCGGTAACTCGTCTCAATTGGACGCTGGAAATCTGTAGGTAACTCCATTTGGTCTGGTAAACCTTTAAGTTCTTCTTTCCAAAAATCTAATTGTGTTGAAATAAGACTCTCTGGTGTCGTTTCATCACCTAGCAATTGCTGTTGCCAAAGTGCATAATCTGCGTATTGAACGGGAAGTGACTCCAGCTGAACTCTGTCACCTTGACATCGCGCTTTATACGCCGCTGTAAAGTCTCTCGTTAACGGCTGTAATGACCAGCCATCACCTACAATATGATGTAATAGAATTAATAATACATGTTCGTTTTCACTCACTGTAAAAAGTTGCAAACGAACTGCCGGCTCAAAATCGAGGTTAAAACTATACCTTACCGCCTCTGAAAGTACACTTTCTAATTCATCTTTACATGTATTAGTTATAACCATTTCTAGATTTAAGTTTTCCATATCTAAAATTTTCTGATAAGAACTACCTAATACGTTAGGGAAAATTGTTCTAAGTGTTTCATGTTTCTCAACTACATCATAAAAAGCACCTTGTAATGCTTCCCGATTCAATATTCCATTCATACGAATGACTAGCGGAATATTATAAGTAGGACTTGGACCTTCTAAACAATTTAAGAACCATAACCTGCGCTGTGCAAATGAAAGTGGAACTTCATTTGGCCTACTTGCTTTCTGAATAGCTGGTCTTGCACTTTTTGCATCGTTTAATTGTTTCGCCAGTTCGGCAACAGTTGGTGATTCAAATAGTTTCCCGATTCCTAATTCCACACTTAACGTTTCACGAATTCTTGCCATTAAACGAGATGCGAGAAGTGAATGTCCACCCATTTCAAAGAAATTATCATCAATGCTAATTCGAGAAACACCAAGTACTTCTGCAAATAAATCACATAATATTTCTTCTTTCGGATTTCTAGCAACTCTCTCATTGTTCATTCCATTAAAATCAGGAGCAGGTAATTTCTTTCTGTCAACCTTACCATTTGGCGTTAATGGTAATTCTTCTAGCACAACAAATGCCGATGGTATCATATAATTCGCTAAACTTTCTGAAACATAAGAACGAATTTCTGAAAGATTAATCGGTTCCTTTTCTTCTGCAACGATATACGCAATGATGCGTTTATCATTTGGACGATCTTCTCGTACTATTACTACCGCTTGTTGAATATTTTCATGTCGTTGTAATACCGTTTCAATTTCAGCTAATTCAATTCGGAATCCACGAATTTTAATTTGATGATCTGCGCGACTAATGTACTCTAACGCACCATCACTACGCCATTTCACAAGATCTCCTGTACGGTACATGCGCTTCCCTGATTCTCCATAAGGATTTGCAACAAACCGTTCAGCTGTTAACTCAGGTTTTCCTAAATATCCGCTTGCAAGTCCTTCCCCTGCAGTATATAATTCCCCAATAACTCCAGGTGGAACTGGTTGTAACCCTGCATCCAATACATACACTTCTGTATTGCAAATTGGCTTTCCAATAGGAGGTATACCCTTTTCACCTTCATCAATGTTCATGAAAGTAGACCAAATCGTCGTTTCAGTTGGTCCATATAAATTAGTTATTGAGCAACCTAATTCTTTTAATTTATTTGCTAAATGCGCTGAAAGAGCTTCACCACCAACTAGTATGTTTAGCCCTTGTAGCTTCTCTGGATAATCAGTTACTAACGCCTGCCAAAGCGTCGGTGTAGCCTGCATAATGGCCACTCTTTCTTCATGTAAAAGTGTCGTTAATGCAGAAGGCTCTTGTATGTCTTCTTTTTGCGCAATTGTTAAACTTGCACCACTAATAAGAAGTAAATAAATTTCTAGAGCAGAAATATCAAATGCAAACGTTGTAACTGCTAATAAATGATCATTTTCATTTAATGAAAACTTTTGTTGCATAGCCATTAAAAAGTTACTTAAACCTCTCATAGGAACAATTACACCTTTTGGGTTTCCTGTTGAGCCTGAAGTATATATTGCATAGGCTGGGTTTAAAAGTGATACATCATTCTTACATGCTATATTCATACGAGAATATGTATATAACGCTAGTTTCGTTTCTTCTTCATCTAATACAATTTTTTTCATATCATTTTCTATAACTAACTTAGATGAAACAGATGAATGTGTTATGATACAAACTGGTTTTGCATCATTTACTATATAATTAATTCTTTCTGCTGGGTATTCTGGATCTATTGGTAAATACGCTGCACCAGCCTTTAAGACTGCTAGCATACTAACTACCATTTCTATTGATCTAGGGAATACTAAAGCTACAAACTGGTTTGGTCGTATTCCTTCTTCTACTAAATAATGTGCTAGTTCATTCGCTCGTTCATTTAGCTCTTTATACGTAAGGTTTACACCTTCACAAGTAATGGCTAGTTTATTGGGATTTTTTTGCACTTGTTTTTCAAATGATATAGGCAGACTGATTAACTCATCGTCTTCCTTCGTTTCATTCCATTCCAATAAAACTTTATGATTTTCTTCAGGCAGAGTAATGTTTATTTTTCCAATCGACTCGTTTTTCTCATAATTATTTACTACTAATTCAAATAGATTCATAAATCTTTCTTTATGCAATGCTAGCTCCGCGCCATTATATACTTCAGGATTTGCATCAAAACGTTTATATACATTTATTGATAAATCATCGACAGGTCCTGCTGATAAATTATGCGTAATACCACGATTCCCAGCAAAATTTAGCCCGTAATCAAAAGGCATAACATTCACTAACGGTCCAAACAACCTTTGATTTTCACCTAGTAACTTTAAGTCTCTTCTTAATTCCTCATGACGGTATTTATAATGGCGACGTACATCTCGGATTTCTTTAGAAACTTGTTGCAATAATTCCGCAAGAGTTATATTTGGAGTTACTGTAATACGAAGTGGCACTAAATTCATTACCATACTTGGTGTATGAATAGATACCGAACCTAGACGTCCCATCATCGGTAAACCTAAAACAATATCATGTGCACCTGTTAACTTATGCATATAGATACTTGTTACAGCGACAATGAATTCCGGCCAACTTGTTAACGAAATATTGATATCTTCTAATAAAGTTTTCGTGCTAGAACTAGATAAATAAGCTGTTTCTCGTGAAAATCCATTTGATGTTCTCGGTGCTCGCTCTGCCAAGCTTACAACTTCTGGTTCATCCGCAAATTTTTCTAACCAAAAAGTACGATCTTCCTGAAATTTTTTAGACTCACGATACTCAATATCTTCTTGCACGACTTTTGTAAGAGAATCAAATGGCTTTTCATTCTTGTTTGTTTCTTCTATAAGTGATGTATACTCATTCGCTACTTTTTGGCTAAGAAGTGAAAATCCATAGCCATCCATCACAATGTGATGGATGCGCTGATACCAAAAGAAACGATTATTTTCAACTTGAATAAGTGCTTCAGTAAATAATGTATCTTTTTTCAAATCGACTGGCATAGATAAATCATTTTTCATCCATACTTTAGCAGCTTCTTCAGGGTTTTCTTCTTTACGAACGTCAATAAAATGCATATGAAACTGTGATTCTTCAATAACTTGCCATGGGCCAATTTCATCCTCCTCGAAGCGAACATGAAGTGCTTCTGCTTCCATTACAACTTTACGTACAGCTAATTCGAAAATTTCTTGATGAATATTTCCGTTTATTTCTACATATTCCCCAGTATTGTAAATTGGATTAAGCGGATCTAATTGTTGCGCAAACCACATACCAGACTGCGCAGATGATAACGAATGACGAATCTTTTGACTGTTAGGCATTCTTTACTACCCCTTTATTATGTAGTCTATTTGTTACAGCACCTGTGCTGTTTGTGAAGATAGTAAACTGTACCAACCTGCAACAGTTGGACGTTCTGCTAAATCTGCAAAAGTGATTTCTTTCCCTTCACGACGCCACTTCTCTACTAAACTCATAATTCTGACCGAATCAAGCCCTCTATTTAATAAGTCCTCATCAATATCAATACTCTCTACTGGCTCACGAAGTAGTTGTGCAACTAGTTCATGCACTTCCTGTATAGTGATTCCTTCACTCTCATCATCTTTTACACTTTGTAAATCGTTTAACAGTAGGTTTGTTGATGTCGTTACTGCACATCTATTAGATGCATACTCCAATGCTTGTTTATGATGCTCTAGTGAAAAATCAGCAACTGCATCTGCTACAAAGAACGGCTCTATACCATCCATAAATGCTTCACAAGCTGTTAAAAGACAGCCAATATGCGCATAAATACCGCAAATAATGAGTTGATCTTTTCCTTGTTCATTTAAAATTTCTAATAGATTTGTCTTTTTAAA
The DNA here is from genome assembly GCF_022663795.1 of Bacillus cereus group sp. BfR-BA-01349. NCBI lineage: Bacteria > Bacillati > Bacillota > Bacilli > Caryophanales > Bacillaceae > Bacillus > Bacillus cereus group sp. BfR-BA-01349. Next base: position 14,227 of record NZ_JAKUGE010000046.1, on the reverse strand, counting down.
TGCACTATATCTCCATTTTGTGAGGAATATATCATCCTCATCAGGAGTAAGTTCATCAACAATTTTCTTTTTATCTGGTCCAGCAGGTATACCGTCACCCCAAAAGTCTTGTAATAAACCTCGTTGTTCTAACGTTTGCCCACCAGGTTGTGCTGTATAAACAACTGGTATACCAAGTTCCTTACATTTTTCTCTTATCATTTTAATATTTGAAATAAGTTCTACTTTTGGGGATTCTTTATCGCTATATGCATCAAGAAAATATTCTTGCATGTCATGAATTAAAAGCACTGCACGTTTCGAATCTGGTGTCCAATTCACTTTATTTTTTGGTAGTTCTGATTCAATTGGCATTTTATATACTGAAATAGATGGGATGGCCATCTAATCACTTCCTTCCGGTTTTTATTATTGTTTTACTGTAATAAGTTTTTCAGCAATGACTTTACGTAGTTCCTTTTTGCTGACTTTTCCGACTCCTGTTTGCGGGAATGATTCAATAAATTCAATTCGATCTGGAATTTTATAAGCCGCTATACCACGTTCTCTTAAAAACATTTTTAATTCACTTACTGCCGGAACTTGTCCGCGAGCTATAACAAAAGCACAGGTGCGTTCACCTAAATAATCGTCAGGCATAGATACAATTGCTACGTCATGGACCGCATCGTGTGCTAATAGATGATTTTCAACTTCTTCCGCGGCGACTTTCTCACCACCACGGTTAATTTGATCTTTATCTCTTCCTTCTACAATGATGTATCCTTGTTCATTTACTTTTACAAGATCACCTGTGCGATAAAACCCATCCTTTGTAAATGATCGTGCATTATGCTCTTCGGCTTTATAGTAACCACGAATTGTATATGGACCTCGTGTTAATAAACTACCTACTTCGCCCGGTTGTACATCGTTGTCATTTTCATCAACAACTCGCACTTCATCGAGTGCAGACATTGGTCTACCTTGTGTATAAGTAATAATTTCTTCCGGATCATCTAATCTTGTATAGTTCACTAATCCTTCCGCCATACCGAATACTTGCTGTAACGTACATCCAAATGTAGGGCGTATACGTCTTGCAACCTCAGCACTAAACTTAGCACCACCTACTTGAATAACCTCTAGGCTTGATAAATCGGCATTACGAGAAGATGCAGCATCAAGCCAAATCATTGCTAATGGCGGAACGAGCGCTGTAATTGTAACTTTTTCTTTTTCGATAAGAGCAAAGGCCTCATCTGGACTACCACCAGTTGCCAATACCACTTTTCCACCCGCATAGAAAGTTCCAAATGTCCCTGGAGAACTCATTGGGTAATTGTGTGCTACTGGAAGAACTGCCATATAGACGCTTTCTGCATTCAAATTACAAATTTCAGCGCTAACACGCAAACTATAAATATAGTCATCATGCGTTCTAGGAATTAATTTAGAAAGACCTGTTGTGCCTCCTGATAATTGGAGAAATGCAACATCACTTGGCTGAACTTCTGGTAATGAGACGGGATCCATATACAGATCATTTATGTTCACAAACTCTTCTTCTTCTCCCACTACAATTACATGTTGTAAAGTTGGCACTTTCTCTTTCACTTCTCTTGCTAGTTTTCGATAATCAAAACCGAAAGCCTTATCTGAAATAACGTAAGCGCTCGCCTCGCCAAACTCACAAAAATAACTAATTTCACTACTTCGATGTGAAGGCAGTGCAAAGACAGGAAGCGCTCCAATTCGAAATAGTGCAAAACATATTTCGAAAAACTCGATAATGTTAGGTAACTGGATTACAACTCTGTCCTCTTTCTTTATTCCTAAATTGAGTAAACCTGCTGCTAAACGATCTACCTTTTTATTAAGTTCACTATATGTTATATGCTTCTTACCACTTACAACCGCGATTTGATCTCCATATTTCTCAGCCCGCTCTCTTAACACTCCTCCAAATGTTTCACCAAGCCAACATCCTGCTTCTCGGTAACGATCGGCAAATTCTTTTGGCCATTCTGTATAACCTACTAGCATTCTTTCTTCCCCCTATTTTTCATTAAGTGAACTATCTCTTAACCCTAAAGCTTTTAGCATTGTTTGGAACTTAGCTGATGTTTCTGCTAACTCATCTTCTGGTTTTGACTCAGCAACAACCCCAGCTCCTGCATATAAACGCAGTGTATTTTCTTGTACTTCAGCACAACGAATTGTAACAATCCATTCTCCATCTCCATTTAAATCGCTCCATCCTAGCATTCCTGTAAAGAACTCGCGGTCAAATGGCTCAATATGCTGTATAGCTTCTCTTGCTTTTTCCATCGGAGTTCCGCAAACTGCTGGCGTAGGATGAAGGGCAATTGCTAATTGTAAAGAAGAAGTATTTGGATCCTTAAGTTCACCTTTCACTTCTGTAGACAAATGCCACATCGCTTCACTATGAATAACTGATGGCTTTTCTGGAACATGTAATGTATGACAATACGGACGAAGTGCAGCGGCAACCGCTTCAACTACTACCGCATGTTCATGTAAATCTTTTGGCGAAGAAAGTAATTCCTCTGCTCTTCTTTTATCTTCTACTGGGTCCTCACTACGTGGCCTTGAACCAGCTAACGGGTTAGAAATAACTTGCATACCATTACGTGAAACAAGTAATTCAGGGCTTGCTCCAATTAGCGTCTTACTGTTCTCTTTTTCATCTTTCGGTAAATTTACAGCAAATGTATAACCATGCTTATTATGCTCTGCTAATTCTCGCAGAAGTTTTTGCTTATCAATCTTTTCGGAAGATTTAACATCTAACGATCTGGATAGAACGATTTTCTTTAAATCACCGTCCTGTATTTTTTCAATTCCTTGCTTCACACCATTCATATAAACTTCAGGGTCTGGCACTGGTGTCATTTCAAATGTTACATTCTCATTTGTTTCAAGCTGATTTGTTGTATCCAATTGTAAACGCTCAGAAATTCTGCTATATTCTGGTACGATGAGTTGGACTTCTTTTCTACGATCAAATGGCAAAGCACCCACAACGATAGGATTTGGATTTCCAGCTTGTTTCGCATTACTTAATGTCGCTTGCACAAGCTCTGGGAAACTTTCAATTTCACGATGCTTTACTGTAGTAAACTCTCCTTCTGCTAATATCGTTCGAGTTGGTGAAGCGAAAAAGAATGAAGATTCAGTCTTATAATCTTCTAAAAGTTTTTCTGACAATTCCTTTACAGCTATATGTTCATTCATAATATAATAACCTCCTGAATTTTTATTAAACTCCTAACGTAGCACCGCCATCAACACATAAATTGTGCATTGTAATATGACTTGCTCTATCTGAGGCTAAAAATAACACTGCTTCAGCAACTTCTGAAGGTTGTGCAATTTTTTGTAATGGAATTCCGAGTCTATATGTATTTTGAGAACCAGCAATTATATTTTTAGCTCCATTCTCATCAGCCCATAGTAATCTTTGCATCTCAGTTTCAGTAGAACCTGGAGAAACTAAGTTGCAGCGTATATTGTATGCCGCAAGCTCTAGTCCTAAACATTTCATAAACATCGTCGTTGCGGCCTTTGACGCAGCATACGCAGCCATCTCCATTCTTGGCGTATTTGCCGCATTTGAACCGACTGTAACAATTGCCCCCGATTTTCTTAACATCATATTTTTACTTACCGCTCGGGACATATTGAAAACCCCTGTAGTATTTACAGAGAATGTTTTATTCCAATCTTCATCACTTAACGAATGAATTGGTCCCATACGTAAAACCCCTGCAACATTTATTAAAATATCTATTGGCGCTATTTCATTTGCAATATGATTTACCATGTCTTCAACAGCGGCGCTATCACTCACATCTAAACGAAACGTTTTCATACGTGTATTGTTTAATTCATTTTGATTTAAGAGTACATTTAACCCCTCTTCATTTTGATCAACCGCAATAACTGTGGCTCCTCTTTCTAAAAACATTTTGGCAACGACACTGCCTATGCCTTGTGCTGCACCTGTTACTAAAACTGTTTTCCCATCAAATTCCCCTAAGTTCATTTTCTCTATCCTTTCACATAAACATTAATTTCATTAAGTAACACCGATGATATTGATTTTCATTATCAGTTGTGTTGTAAAAAATAATACACTTACTAAACTAATTGGTCAAGTGCGCATTACTTTAAAATTCATTTTATTGATAATGTTTCTCAATAAACTTGTCAATCTTTTTTTATTTTTCAGATAAACCATTTTAATGCTTCTTAATAAAATCATATGTAAACGCATTAAAAGTACTTATATTATAAATAAAATTCAAAGTCCTCTTTTTAAAATTGAAGAAACTAAACTAGAGATACGTTCATTTACAATGCTTTATGAAAAACTCAAGTATATATTTTCTCAATATTTTTCTGAAAATATATCTTACAAATACTAATGAATGTCTTCTTTATCATTTAAGATTTAATATATATTTCGAATACGATGTATCAATTTATTATATTCCAAATGGGTATTCCACTCACTTTTACATCTATAAAAATCCCAAAAGTAATTTAACCTTGTTAAAATAACTCATAAAAAAGCATCCTAATTAATAGAATAGGATGCTTTTTCGTAATCATAGTGTTATAGAAGATTTGTATACTTATGCTACGCTACGATACTCTTCTTCTTTTTCTTTTTTCTGTTTAGGTGCTTGAATTAAAATTGCGATAATGAATGACACGACACATAATACACCTATTACCATGAACGTTGGTTTGAATCCACCTAGAAGTGCACCGATAAAGGAACCTGCAAGCGCCCCAAATCCAAATCCTTGATACACAATTCCGTAGTTCTTACTATGGTTTTTCATACCGAAGAAATCACCAACAATAGCTGGGAAAATAGTGATATTTCCACCAAAGCAAAACGCTACACTTGCTACACATACGAAGTAAATACCATAATTTAAATCTACAAAACTTAGAACTAAGACTGAACTCGCCATAACAACAAAAGTACCAGTAACGATTTTTAAACGCCCAATTTTATCCGATAACGGTCCTAAAATGATACGACCTAATGTATTGAAGATTGCAACCATAGCCACCGCATTAGCTGCTGTTGCTGCGCTAAGTCCTACAAGTTGAACACCAATGTCTTTTACCATACCAATTAAGTATAAGCCACTCATACATGATGTAAATAACATGATAAATAATAAGTATACTTGTTTTGTGCCTAACATTTCTTTCGTTGTGTATTCCTCAGTTTTTGTTTCATGAACTGCTCCTTGATCTGCGGCTTGATGGATTAAACAAGCACCAATTACAATCATAGCTGTAACAATTAAACCCCAGTATATAAATGCTTGGGATACACCAACTGATTCAATCAACTGTGCGTTAACGTATTTAAAGATTAAGCTACCTGAACCATATGCAGAGACAGAAATACCAGCAATTAAACCTTTACGCTCTGGAAACCACTTTATTAAATTTGATAGTGAAGTGATATATGCTGTACCATCTGCATAACCTACAACAACTCCCGCTAGTACATAAAGTAATATTAGTGAGGATGCTTGTGAACTAAGTATTAATCCTAGTCCTAATGCTAATCCAGCTATCATAATAAGTTTACGAAGTCCCCATTTTTCTTGCAATTTACTCGCAAATAAAGTTGAAAATGCTAAAGAAAGACTAGTAATTGAGAAAGTTATCGCAACAGCGTTAAGACTCCAACCATATTTACTAACTAAAGGCTGATTGAATAAACTCCATGTATATATTGTCCCAAGCCCCATTTGTACTATAACTGTGCCAAGGACAACAAGCCATGGATTAACAGGTGATTTTTTCATACCTTTCCGCCTCCTCTTTCTATTTCAATGCTATTCGCTAAATTTACTTTTTTTATGTTCATTTTGGTCACCTCTTTTGATTTGACACCTTCATTGTATAAGATGTTTTTGTTTATGTAAGCACTTACAAGGTAGAGCGTCAAAAACGTAGAATCAGTTACAAAAAACGAAGGATGAAATACAAAAACTACTTATTAAATACGTAACAGTTATTTAATAAGTAGTTTTTGTATAAGCTCGATTTACATTTGTTTTTGAACCCTTTTTTAAAAAGTGAAACTTTAATCAGCCCTCACCAATCGGGCTTTTACGGGCAACAGGGCCCTCGCCTAACTTCTTTGCTTCCACTGAATTTTGAGGCGGGGGTCTTACTGCCCAACAAATAGCGGGATAAACTTAAATAAAATATAACTTTTAACATAGGAGTACTTTATACTCTTCTATTAGAGAACAAATTTTTTTCCAATAAATAAAACTAAATATTCACTAATATATCTATCCGTGGTTTAATATATATAATAAAAAAATATTTCTGTCTTTAATGAGGAGGTACTATGAAAGCAAACGTAGGGGATACTATACTTTTTCAACGAAATAATTTAAAGATTACAGGATCTGTATTAAAACTTTATACTGAATCGGTCTTAGTTGAAATTACAAATGTAAGCGGTGGTACTTTTGAATTTGATCGAACAATTGTAAACCATAAAAACTATAAAGTTTTAAATACAAATACATAAAACACCACAAAATAGCCCCTGCTCAACAGCAGGGGCTATTTTATATAAAAATATTTCACTAGTTTATATACCCTAAAACATTAACAATCTTACTCGCTTTTAAATTGTTAATATGATAATAAATTTCTAAACCTCTTCTCTCTGCTCGTAACACTTTACCCTTCATTTTTGATAAATGTTGTGAAACAGTAGATTGCGGAATATTCAGTAACTCTGTTAATTGTGTTACATTACAAGTTTTTCTCGTACTTAATTCATTTACAATTTGCAGTCGGATTGGATGCGCCATAATTTTTAAAATATCTACATCTTCTTCTGAAACTAAAGTTTTTCTCATTTCACTCGTATATGTTGTCATAAGACATTCCCCTTTTATATGAATTCCATATTCATAAGATCTATTTCCAAATTTTTTAAAACCCTTGATTAAAACTTTCATATAGAAATAAAAGGATTTTAAATTTTTGAAAACAGAACTTACATTCACTTTATTTATTTATTTGGTACATATACATAATACAATGTTAATATGTGCTCTATGTGAAGTTCACATAAATTTGTGATGAAGATTTACTTAGCCACTCGCATCCTACTCATCTAATTACCCACTGCATAAAATCATCAGTTATTTTAACACATTTTAGGCGTTTGTATATACTATTTATAAAACAACTTTTATAAAGGGAGGATTCATATGCCTACAGCGTTACAAGAAGAAGTCGAAGAAGCACGGGAAACATATGTCAGTCGTATCATCTTAGTTGGAGGATCGACTTTATTTTTAGTAGGCGGGGTTATATCGGCAATTTCAGCTTTTAAAGCTTATAATCGTTTGGAGAATACGCCGCCTTCTACAGATAATTCATAGATATTTTATAAAATAAAACGTCGCCTCCAATATGAAGAGACGACGTTTTATGATTCATACATATGACACTAAAAGTATCGATAGATTCCCTACTCCATTTTCTAAGCTTACTTCACCACAAACCTAGTCTGACTACATCCATCCTTCTGCTTCGTTACTTCTAATACAGCTGGCATTGCGTTTTTCAGCTCTTGAACGTGTGAGATGACACCGATAAATCGGCCTGATTTTTGTAAGTCAATTAAGGCATCTACTGCTTTCGTTAATGATTCTTCATCTAATGAACCGAACCCTTCATCGATGAACATCGTTTCGATAGAAATACCACCTTCATATGCTTGAATGACATCTGCCATTCCTAGCGCTAGGCAAAGTGATGCGTTAAATTTCTCTCCGCCGGATAGTGTTTTTACATCGCGTGTTTGACCAGTGTATGCATCGTACACATCTAAACCTAATCCACTTTGACGGTTTCTTTTTTCAACTCGCTCACTTCGTTTTAAATAAAATTGTCCATTTGATAATTTACGTAGTCGTTCGTTTGCGATTTGAACGATTTGTTCTAAATACTCAATTAAGATGTAACGTTCAAATGATATACGACTTTCGTTATCACCTTTCATTACTTCATATAAATCAACAAGTTCTTGGAAGGCTTTTTCTTCCTCGTGAATTTGTTCGTCAATACGTCTAATGTTTTCATGTAAATCAGAAATATATGTTACCGCATTTTGCGCACGTTGACGTTTTTCTTTAATTATATCGAGATTAATTTCTAGATCTTTTATGTGTTCACCTAAAGATGTAATATCCATATACTCTTGATCTTTTAATTCTGAGTTTAACTCTTCAATTTGTTTTGCAAGTACTTCAAGCGATGAATAATAACCTTGAATTTCTTTTTGTAATATCTCCATCTCGGCATCGCTTAATTTGGCTTCTTTATACGTGAATTGATCTGTAAACCCACTTTGTTCTAGCTCTTTCATAAAGCGTGCGAAAGTCTCTTCTTTCTTTAATTTTGCACTTTCAAATTGATTAGAAGCACCTTTTTGTTCAGCTTGAATACGTATATTTTCATTTTGCCAATGCTGATACGCTTCCTGCACTTTCTTCCATTCGTCCTCCATTAACCTAAGTTCCTGCATAGCTTGATTAAACTGTGCTTCCCAAGCTTGTACTGTTTGTAAGTTTTCTGGAATATTTCGTTTATCATGTTCATATGACGTACGAAGTTGCATACACTCCATTTCTGTACGGTGCTGCATTGTTTCCACTTCTCGTTTTTGTTTCTGAAGTTCTTCTATTTTTTCTTCTACGCTTTTCATGTTCGCAGCAATCTGCTTACGTGTTTCTTCACTTGCTTTTAACGTATTAACATCTGCAGCTAATTGTTTTCCTTTTTGAACAAGTGCACTATATGTTTCAGCTAATTTTTCCGAATTGTAGCCGCGCTTCACAACTTCTTCTATCACTTGTTCATATTGTAGTCGATAGAAATTCCATTTCTCCTCTACTTGCACATGGAATTTTTCAGCAATGTTCTTCTTATCTCTTAAATCGTTTAACTCTTTTTCATCGATCGCATTACTTTGCTCTGTAGCTTTTTGTGGATGATTCGTACTACCACATACCGGACAAGATTCACCGTCATGTAAATGAAGAGCTAATATACCAGCTTGTTCACTTAACCAGCGGCGCTCTATGTTTTCATATGCACGAACTGCCACTTGCATTTTATTATTTGCCGCTTCTTTTTCTTGCTCGAATTTTTGTTTTTCTTGCCAAACATCATATGCTTGTTTTAAAACTTTTGCATCTTCTCGCATATTCGTTAGTTCTTCCACTTTAGCTACATATTGCTCAAGTGCTTGTTCTAATTGCTGCAATTCATCAGACATTCTCTGTTTTTGGTTTGTATGCTCTTCTAGTTGTTGATCTAACTTTTGCATACTTTCTTTTAATTTCCCTATTTGAATTTCGGCATTTTGTAAATTCAGCTTTCTCTCAGCTAATGATTCAATGATCGCTTGTAACTCTTCTAATCTTTGAACAAGTTTTTTAGCATCTTCTCGTTCAGCTTCTTTATTCTTTACTACTTCATACTTCTCCTGAGCAAGTTCAAAGCTATTCATTATCTGTTCTTGTTTGACGATTATCTGTTTTAACAAACTTTCAGCTTTCTGCTCATTTTCCATCGCTTCTTCATACCATTGTTCAAATGGTAATAAGTGCTTTGCTTGTTCCGCACGTTTAAAGAATTTTTCTTTCCTTTCAATTGCTGCACGGTTCTCTTGTAAAGTGTTATATTTCTCATTCTTTTGTTGTAAATCTATAAATTTCTCATTTACAGATTTTGCTGCATGAAAACGTGTTTCTGCATCCTTTAATTGCTTCGTTTGAACATCTTGTTCTACTTGTAATTGCTCAACCTCTGCCTTATACACGGTTGTTTCTTGTTCTAACGCTTCTACTACTTGATGCGTATTTTCATGTTCTTGTGCCACTAATGTCTCTAATAATGCTCCATCACGGATTGGTAATTTAAAAACATTACGGAAGTATAACTCTCGCTCTTTCTGCTTTTCTTGTAAGACGTCTTTCCATTGTTTTCGTTTTTGGTCAAGTAACTCACGCATTAACTTATAACGATCCGTTTTAAAAATACGACGTAAAATCTCTTCTTTGTTTTCCGTCTCAGATGTTAATAATTTTCGGAATTCCCCTTGGGGTAACATAACAATTTGGCTAAATTGATGTTTACTTAACCCAATTAAATCTTCCACTTTTTTGTTTACGTCTGTTACATGAAAACGATCGACGGCTGGAACGTTTTCTCCATCAATAACTTCATATAATTCTACTGCATGTCCTGTAATGGTCTTATTCCCTTGTTTTTTATGTCCAAGTTGTCGTTTTATTTCATAGCGTTTCCCTTTTAATTGAAAGGTTAGTTCAACACTTGTATAAACATTATCATCAGCAAATTGACTTCGAAGCATGCTCGTATCACTACGTTCTTCTCCACTAGCCTCACCATATAACACATAACAAATCGCATCAAAAATCGTTGTTTTTCCAGCTCCTGTATTCCCAGAAATAGCGAAAATACGATGTTCTCCAAGATCTTCAAAATCGATTATTTCTTTCTGTTTATATGGCCCGAATGCTGTCATAATAAGCTGAATCGGTCTCATCCTCGTTCACCTTCCCGTTCTTGCACTGTTTGTAATACATCTATAAATAGGCGTTCTTTCTCTTCTGATAAATCTAACCCTTTCATTTCTTTATAGAAAGCCTTTAAAAGAGATAAATCATCCGTTTTATGTCTTGAAACAGTTACTTCATTTGTATCTGTGAGTTCTCGTCTTTGCATCGCTCTTTCAACGTGCATTGCATTTGGATATACAGATCGTATTTTCTCCATTGGCTGTAAGACAGGGTTTTCGTCTAATAATTTTACAAATACGTAATCTTCACTTACTGGGTGCTGTAATAATTCATCTATTTTCGCTTCTACTGTTCGCATTTTACGACGTGGTGAAAGTAACCTTTTTTCAATTGCTACTTCACCAGTTTCATTCAGTTCTACAATGTAATAACCTTTTTTATGTTTCTCTTCAGAAATTGAATAGGCAAGTGGTGAACCTGAATATCGAATCGTCTCATTACGTACGAAATGCGCTTGATGTAAATGTCCAAGCGCTGTGTAATGAAACTTATCAAAATAATGACTATTTACATATTCAGCACCACCAATTGAAAGTGGTCGTTCTGCATCACTTGTATTCTCCTCCGCTTCTCCTGAAGAAGTTACAAATGCATGTCCAACAAATACATGTCTAGCTTCTTTATCCATCGTTTCAGAGAGCTCATTCATAAAAATGCGCATCGCATCATCATGAGAACGTACGTCTTCATTTTTCAACACGTGCCTCACTATGCTTGGGTCTGCATACGGTATTAGATGGAAGTGAACCTCTCCATATTCATCATTTAGTACAACAGGTTCATACGGGAATTGAAATTGACCTGCAATATGCAAGCCCTGTTTTTTCATTAAACTACTTCCAAAATGGATACGATCCGGACTATCATGATTACCAGCTACTGCAATAACTGGTGTTTGTAAATCAATAACTATTTTTTGCAGCACATCATTTAATAAGTCTACTGCTTCTGTAGGTGGAATTGCTCGATCATATAAATCCCCTGCAATAATTACAGCATCAGGTTTTTCTTCTTCAACAGCCTGTACAAACTGATCTAATACAATCTTTTGGTCTTCAGTCATATACACGCCATGAACAAGCTTACCTAAATGCCAATCCGCTGTATGAAATAACTTCATATTTTTCTACTCCTTTTAATTTACTGATTTTAGTGAAACGAGTTGATAGTTTATTATAGTTTTTCCGTTCTCCCACTCTAGCTTTAATATCGTTGCACTTCCAATTCTTTCTTCATTTGATTTATATAAAGGCAATATTTCTTGAACTGTAAATAAGTGATAACCATCCAATATTAATTGAAATATATTTTCTTCAATATGTAATCTTACTTCTTTTTCATTTGAAATAATTTTTGTGTGCATCTCAAATTTCATGATAGATACAACCCCTTTTTATAATCTCTACATTTTAATAGTATAGTGGCTATGCAAGATTGACAAGTACATACACAGCAAAGTACACACTTTTCTATTGTTATATGTTTTATGTATTTTATATAAAATACGGTATGTGAAATTTTATATTTTTCCCAAAATAAAAATGCCTATTGTGACATCTTTATTTTTGTATAAAGTCTTTCATTACATAATATAAAACGGTAATTAAAACGATTGCGACGAAAAATGAGAACACTGCGACAATGTACCCATCTTTATTTAATAAAATACAGAATGAAATAGATATTATAAAAATCGGAAATACGAGACGTACTTTATCCTTCACTTCTTCTGTCGTATCTGTATGATGAAAATACTGCGTTATTCCTATCATTAAAGAAGACAAAATAATAACCGAAAATAGTAAAGGTCCTGGCATTCCGATTTCTCCTTTCTCTATTTCTAATTCAGTGTAAAATTTTTTATTACAATTGTACGATTCATTTTTTCTTCAAACACTCTTTTTAGAATTGATAATGAACAATTCACACCTATATAATAGCGCTTTTATCATTATAACTTCAAATAATTACACTTACAGTAATGTTGTAATATTCCCCCTCAGTCTCTGAAATCCTGCAAAGATAACTCGTCAAAATATGCGGTGACCAAATTAATATTTACCGTCAACTTTTGACGAAATTTATAAAGGACATTTCAGTACATATCAAGAATTAAGAATAAGAAGATATGTAAGGGCGGATGCATTATGACTGAACACGTTTTATTTTCTGTTAGTGAAAACGGCGTTGCAACAATTACTTTAAACCGTCCAAAAGCACTTAATTCTTTATCTTATGACATGTTACAACCTATCGGACAAAAACTTAAAGAGTGGGAACACGATGAGCGTATTGCACTTATCGTGTTAAAAGGAGCTGGCACAAAAGGTTTTTGTGCAGGCGGCGACATTAAAACTCTTTATGAAGCGCGTTCCAATGAAGTGGCATTGCAACATGCAGAACGTTTTTTTGAAGAAGAGTATGAAATTGATACATATATTTATCAATATACAAAACCGATTATTGCTTGTTTAGATGGAATTGTAATGGGCGGTGGTGTCGGTCTTACAAATGGTGCGAAGTATCGCATTGTAACTGAGCGTACGAAATGGGCAATGCCAGAGATGAATATCGGCTTCTTCCCAGACGTCGGAGCTGCATATTTCTTAAATAAAGCGCCTGGATATACAGGACGATTCGTTGCTTTAACAGCATCTATTTTAAAAGCTTCTGACGTATTATTTATTAATGCTGCTGATTACTTTATGACATCTGATTCATTACCAAAGTTTCTTACTGAACTTGAAAGTGTAAATTGGCATAAAGAAGATGATGTACATACTAATTTAAAAGAAGTTATTCGTACATTTGCAACTGCTCCAAACTTAGAAAGCGAGCTTGCTCCTTCAATAGAAGTAATCAATTCACATTTTGCTTTCGATACAATTGAAGAAATCATCCATTCATTGGAGAAAGATGAAAGTTCCTTTGCTCTAAAAACGAAAGAAACACTGTTATCAAAATCCCCTATTTCACTAAAAGTAACATTAAAACAGTTTATTGATGGAAAAGATAAATCCGTTAAAGAATGTTTCGCTACGGACCTTATACTTGCTAAAAATTTCATGAGACATGAAGATTTCTTCGAAGGAGTACGCTCCGTTGTCGTTGATAAAGATCAAAATCCGAATTATAAATATAAACAGTTAAGTGACGTTTCAGAAGAAGATGTGAATCGTTTCTTTAACTTACTTAATGCATAAAATGAAACTGTCATGAGGGGGTGTTTCGTTCATCCCCCACCTAACTTCTTTGCTTCAGCTAAATCTTGTGCGGTAAAAATCTTACTACCCGCAAATAGCGGTATAAAATCGAGGCTATATAGTAGCTGTAATTACAGCTACTATATAGCCTTTTTATTTAATGCTTTTTAAAAAAATTTAATTTTATTAAATCCATTTTTGTGCTACACTATTTTTAATCAAATATTCTAAAAATAAAAAGGAGGGGCGGCTTGGTCATCTCCCTGTCAAGTAGACAGTAATAAAAAGAGTATTATGCCACGGCCTTTTCCCGATATTCTATCGGGGAAAGGCCGTGAAGTT
>NZ_JAKUGE010000045.1:0-43327 GCF_022663795.1 Bacillus cereus group sp. BfR-BA-01349 | reverse complement strand
ATAAAAAAATCCCCTCCAGATAAAACAGTATTGAGTCCATCATATCAGATGGACTCTTTTTTTACTGTCTACCTATAGGGGATAATACCAATCTTTCTCTGTTTTGATCTTCATTGATAAATTCACCTTTCTAGTAAATTAATGCATCAGTTCAATAATCCATAAAATCCAGTAAGCACCTGGTACAAATAGCAGTTGTGCTAATAATGTGCCGAGAAGTCTAGAAATCATTAGCCAACCATACATTTTACTCATAGATTCAGCACCGCTTTCTGATTGTAGAGCACGTTCTGTTAAAAGAGCAATGCGTGGATCGAGTAATACAGTTAATAAAATAGTAGCGAAACCATTTACAAGGCCAGAAGCTGTACTTGCATTTGTTGCATAATCTGGATTTAAAAAAGAAGCGTAAAGGGCTGAAAGTACCCCTGCTGTATAAATAGCAGTAGCAAACATGTTAATAAGCATAATACGCTTTGGAATACCACCGATACGCAGTCTATGAATCATTTCTAACTTTGGAAAACGGACATATTTTTTTGTGTACTTTAATTTTTGAATGTTATTCGTTTTCATCATTCGAATGAAAGAACCGTCTGTTTCAAAGTTTTGAATGACATATCCAAATAATTTTGTCAAAGTTGGATAAAGAATGATCGCGATTAATGTACCGATAGAAGCCGATAATAGTACGAGTCGTATAATATGCTCTAAATTAATAGAAGAATCTAGTTTTGCTTCATCGACAATACCACCGATTAAAAAGGCTTGTAGTAAGTTTGATGTTCTTGAAATAAGTAACACCATTCCTACAACAGACAAGGCAACCGCAATCTTCTTTAAACGTACTCCAGCTAATCGAATACTATAAGAGCTTGTTTCAACTGCGTGGATCACAATTGTGAAAGCCATTATAAAAATTAACGTAATTGACATTTGTTTCACCAGTTTCTATTAAAATAATTGTAACTTTTTTACTGTATCATATCTATCGTATTTTGTAACTGAAAGTATGTGACATATGGAAATTGATTTTTCGAAAAAATAGATAATAATAGTATAATAGGGAGAAGTGGAAGAGATGTTAGGACTTATTTATACAGCAAATTAAGTGGAGGAATGAAGCATGTATAAAACATTTCTATTTGATTTAGATGGAACTTTAACGGATCCGAAAGAAGGGATTGTAAACTCGGTTTTATATGCATTAAAAAAAGTAGGAATTGAAGAAGTACATATAAGTGAGTTAGATTCATTTATAGGTCCTCCTATTCAGCAATCATTCATAGAGAGATATAATATGAGTGAAGGAGAGGTTGAACGTGCTGTTTTTTACTTCCGTGAGTATTTAAAGCAGCGTGGATTGTTTGAAAATAATGTATACGAGGGGATTCTGAAGCTCTTGCAACAATTAAAAAGTTCAGGGAATCGCATATTCGTAGCAACTTCAAAGCCCACTGTATTTGCGAAACAAGTTATAGAGCATTTTCAATTAACGAATTATTTCGAAGACATCATTGGAAGTAATTTAGATGGTACGAGAATAAAAAAAGAAGAAATAATTGCTCATATTTTACAAACACATGAAGAACTAAATAAAGAAGAAATGATAATGATTGGTGATAGAAAGCACGATATAATAGGTGCAAATCAGAATGGAATTGCTTCAATTGGTGTTTTATATGGCTATGGCTGTGAAAAAGAACTGACTGAAGTTAGTGCGACCTACATAGTGAAAGATGTTGAAGAACTGTATCATTTTTGTGTAGAGAAAAATTTAATACAGCAGTAAATATAGATTCTAGCAATCCCTTTATAACGTATGACGATGAATTCGTTTCTGTTTAAAGGGATTTTTCATATGTAATCGAATAATTATAATTAGACATTTTTAGCATAAAAATTTGTATGAATAAGAGGAGGGATGTCAGAATTAAAAGGTTAGTAGAAATTTATCAATAAAATTTAGAATATTCTGTTTAATGGAGGGGTAAAATTGGAGTTAGTTATTATATTATTAGCACTAAGTTTACTTATGTTCGTAGCATACAGAGGTTTTTCTGTTATTTTATTCGCGCCGATATTTGCATTATTTGCAGTATTTTTGACAGAACCTAGTTATGTATTACCTTTCTTTTCTAATATCTTTATGGAGAAAATGGTTGGATTTATAAAATTATATTTTCCTGTGTTTTTATTAGGAGCAATATTTGGAAAAGTAGTGGAAATGTCAGGAATTGCAGATTCTATCGCAAAAACAATTATTGAGTTAGTTGGTGAAAAACGTACTATATTAGCGATTGTATTAATGGGGGCTATTTTAACGTATAGTGGTGTTAGTGTGTATGTAGTAGTGTTTGCTGTTTATCCGTTCGCAGCTAAGTTGTTTCGACAAGCTAATATTCCAAAGCGTTTAATCCCTGGAACGATTGTTCTTGGAGCAGTAACGTTTACAATGGATGCGCTACCTGGATCACCACAAATTCAAAATGTAATACCTACAACATTTTTTAAAACGGATATTTATGCTGCACCGATACTTGGGATTGTAGGAGCAATTTTTGTTCTTACATTAGGTTTACTATATTTAGAGAGTAGACGTAAGAAGGCAAAAGCAGCAGGTGAAGGATATTTTGGTTTTAATGATGGAAATACTGAAATGGCAGCATCTTTGCAAGTAGAACAAAAAAATATGCCATTAATTAATAACATTGAAATCACAAGAGCGCAACAACTTATTGCATTTATACCACTTATTTTAGTAGGTGTAATGAATAAAGTGTTTACTATTATGATACCGAAGTGGTATCCAAGCGGTTTTGATTTTTCTGCAATTGGTATGAAAGCATTTGGAAAAGTAGAATTAAGTGCAGTAGTAGGAATTTGGTCTGTAGAATTGGCACTTATTATAGGGATCTTAACAACGTTATTATTATATTGGAAGCGAGTAGTAACAGGTTTCCAAGCTGGATTGAATACAAGTATTGGTGGAGCGCTACTTGCAACGATGAATACAGGAGCTGAGTTTGGATTCGGTGGTGTCATTGCAGCACTTCCAGGCTTCGCAATTATGAGAGATGGCATCTCTGCTACTTTCACAAATCCGTTAGTGAATGGTGCAGTAACGACGAATATTTTAGCTGGAATTACAGGTTCGGCATCAGGAGGAATGGGAATAGTATTAAGCGCAATGGGAGATAAATTTATTGCAGCGGCCAATCAATTTGATATTCCATTAGAAGTTATGCACCGTATCGTATCAATGGCATCAGGCGGAATGGATACACTACCACATAACGGGGCTATTATTACTATTCTTACAGTAACAGGATTAACACATAAACAGTCATATAAAGATATATTTGCTATTACAATTTTGAAAACGGTGGCTGTATTTTTAGTTATCGCATTCTATACTTTAACAGGACTCTATTAAAAAATTTGAATCGTAAAGATTCATCAAATCGATAATTTATATTATAAAATATTAATTAGGATAAGAAGGGGTGGGGGACTTGCAAGAGGTTTCTGAGTTTCGTATGCCAAAGTCGGTATTATATGCAAGAAATTCGCTTGAAAAACTGGGAGAACAATCAAAAAAGTTAGGGAAAAAAGCTTTTATAGTTACTGATACAATTATGGAGAAATTAGGATATGTTGAAAAGTGTATGCAACAACTAAATAAGAAAGGTATTACTGTTAGCACATATAATAAAGTGGATGCTGAGCCTACAAATATACACGTATTAGAAGCGTTATCTCTTTGTAAAGAGGAAAAGTGCGATTTTATTATCGGTATTGGTGGTGGAAGTTGTATTGATGCTGCGAAAGCGGTAGCGGTTTTATATACAAATGGTGGAGAAGTTGAGGATTATGTCCAAAAGGATATTGAAATAGAAAACAATCCACTACCACTTATTGCAATTCCAACAACTTCTGGTACTGGTTCGGAAGTTACAAGTGTAGCAGTAATTACGAATAAAAAAACAGATGTAAAAATGATGATGAAGCATCCTAGTTTTATACCGAAAGTAGCAATTATAGATCCAGTTTTGACAAGTTCGTTACCACCACAAATTACGGCAGCAACAGGAATAGATGCGTTATGTCATGTGATTGAAGCTTATATTTCTAAATTTTCACAACCACTTACAGATGTACTTGCTCTTTCAGCTATTGAAAGTATTATGAAATATTTACGTATAGCATATGAAGATGGACATAACATGGAGGCAAGAGAAGCGATGATGATTGCTTCCTTACAAGCTGGAATTGCATTTTCGAATGCATCAGTTACATTAGTTCATGGAATGTCAAGGCCAGTGGGAGCATTATTTCATGTACCGCATGGAATATCAAATGCCATACTATTACCTACAGTGTTAGAGTTTACAAAAACAAGTGCAGTGAAAAGGTTAGCAAAAATTGGGCGTAGTTTAAATAAGGATTTGTATTCGAATTCTGATGAGGAAGTAGCAAACTACACGCTTGGGGAAATAAAAAAACTTTGCTTTGATCTTCGTATTCCAAATTTAAAAGAATATGGAATCGATGAAATTGAATTTGAAAATGCTATTTCTAAAATGGCATTAGATGCAATTGAAAGTGGTAGCCCAGCTAATAACCCACGTGTTCCATCATATGATGAAATCAAAGAGTTGTATCGAGAGTGTTTTAATTATAAGTATAAAGAATTTATAAAAACATCAAATTTTTAATTTCAGAATATTCTATAAAAATTTCCTTGGAAATGAAAGTAGAATTATTCTTTATTATTCCGTTAAAACAAGACTTTATATTCCAAACTTAAAGTCTTGTTTTATTGTGTATAATATACATAATAAAACGTTGTTATTAGTTTTATAAAAATAGTTTAGGTAGGTGTTTTGTTTATATGAAAACGATAGGTCTTATAGGTGGTATGAGTTGGGAATCAACTTCAGAATATTATCGAATTATTAATGAAGAAATAAAAGAGAGATTAGGAGGGCTACATTCAGCAAAATGTTTGATTAATAGTGTGGATTTTGAAGAGATTGAACGATGTCAGTCTAGCGGAGATTGGGATGGTGCTGGAGAAATTCTAGGGAATGCGGCATATTCATTACAAAAGGGAGGAGCAGACTTTATAATTATTTGTACAAATACAATGCATAAGGTAGTTGGAAAAATAAAGGCGAAAATTGATATTCCAGTCTTACATATTGCTGATGCAACTGCAAAAGAAATTAAAAGAAAAGACATTCAAAAGGTTGGTCTGCTTGGAACTAAATATACAATGGAGCAAGATTTCTATAAGTCACGTATAGAAGAAAATAATATAAAAGTAATAGTACCATCAGAAAAAAATAGAAAAGAAATAAATAAAGTAATATATACAGAATTATGTTTAGGAAAAATAGTATCTCAATCTAGAGAATATTATAAAAGAGTCATCGAAGAGTTAGTGCAAAAAGGAGCACAGGGAATCATATTAGGTTGTACAGAAATAGGATTATTAATAAAGCAAGAAAACGTATCTGTCCCGATATTTGATACAACTCATATACATGCAATTGAAGCAGTCAAGGTAGCTCTAGATAGAGTATAATTATATTATGTAAACTTGATTCGTATATCTGGAAAACATTCAGAAAATATTTTATAATGTAAGTGGTTACATTTAAGGGGGAATGCGTATGTTTTCAGTTCAACCAATCGCATTTGTACATAATGAAAGAAAGGAAATAAAAGATGATGAGTGGGGGAAAGTAAGATCCCGTATAACTTTAACTGAAATGTATGCAGAAGAAAGTATACAAGGGATTGAAGATTTTTCTCATATTGAAGTTGTTTTTTATTTTCATAAAGTAACTGACGAGCAAATTCAGTATTTTGCTAGACATCCTAGAAATAATAAGGATTATCCTGAAGTAGGTATTTTTGCACAGCGCGGGAAAAATCGTCCGAATCGCATAGGTGTAACAATTGTCAAGGTAATCAAAAGAGAAGGTAAATCAATTATTGTTGAGGGATTAGATGCTATTGATGGCACTCCTATATTGGATATAAAACCAATAATGAAAGGGTTTATGCCGACAGAAGAAATACACCAGCCTAAATGGGCAACGGATATAATGAGACAGTATTGGAAGGGGAATGGAGTAAAATGAGAATATATGAGGCAACAATTGCAGATTTAGATGGATTAGCATCAGTTTTTAATAACTATCGCATATTTTATAGACAAGATTCTGATTTAGAAGGGGCAAAAGTATTTTTACGAAATCGAATTGAGAGAAAAGAGTCCGTTATTTTCGTAGCAGTTGAAGACGGCGAATATATTGGGTTCACGCAACTATATCCATCATTTTCTTCCATTTCAATGAAAGAATTATGGATTTTAAATGATTTATTTGTACAAGCGGCGAAGCGTGGAGCCGGAACAGGTAAAAAATTATTAGAAGCTGCTAAAGAATACGCATTAGAAAATGGAGCAAAAGGTGTAAAGCTGCAAACAGAGATTGATAATTTATCAGCACAACGATTATACGCTGAAAATGGTTATTTGAGAGATAATCGTTATTTCCATTACGAATTAACGTTTTAAAAAATTAAGTTGAAAGAGACATTTTCAAGAAAAAGAATTTCTTTGTAATGAGAAATTCTTTTTTATTTTTGCCTAAATTAAAAAACATGACAAAAATAAAACGATATTTATTTATTATTAAACAATAAATGTTGTGATAAAATTATGTTGTCATTAAATAAGTGAGGAATTGTAAATGAATCTTAAACGAAGTTCAACAACGTTCTTAAAAGTAATTATTTTTCTTGCTGGAATTTCAGTGCTTGCTTTATGCATATTTTTAGTGCCGGAAATGGCGAATTTCGCAGCAAGTTTGTATCCTAATATTGCTCCGATGAAATATCTTGTTTTCATTGTGATGTATGGAGCAGCTGTGCCTTTTTACGTTGCTCTTTATCAGGCTTTCAATCTTTTACAGTACATTGATGAGAACACAGCGTTCTCGGAATTATCAGTAAAGGCGTTAAAGAATATAAAGCGCTGTGCAATTACAATCAGTGGTTTGTATGTATTAAGTTTGCCACTTTTTCATTTTATAGCGAAAAAAATGGACCCTCCTATTGGGCTAGTGGGACTCATTATCGTTTTTGCTTCGCTCGTTATCGCCGTTTTTGCTGCTATCCTCCAACGACTTCTACAAGAGGCAATTAACATAAAATCAGAAAATGATTTGACGGTCTGAGGTGGCGGATATGACAATCATTATTAATATTGACGTCATGTTAGCAAAACGAAAAATGAGTGTAACGGAGCTTTCGGAGAAGGTTGGAATTACGATGGCGAATCTTTCTATTTTGAAAAATGGGAAAGCAAAAGCGGTTCGTTTTTCAACATTAGAAGCGATATGTAAAGCTTTAGAGTGTCAGCCAGGGGATATTTTGGAGTATAAAAACGATGAGAATACTCAATAAAAACAGATAACAAATGTAAATAATAGAAGTCAATAAAGAAGGGATAGCCACTAAGCTATTCCTTCTTTACGTTAATTGCTGTTACTAATAAAAAATATAATTTGAATTGCAATGTTTGCGTATCAAAAGGGAACTTGCTACCTTTTGAGGTGATCCGTTTTGTGGAAGACAATTATTTGCCAAAAAAGCTATTTAAACTATGTTTTAAATTATTTCGAGTGAATCAAAATCTTCATTTGTATTATAGTTGATTTAAAACCCAGTTTGTTGCATCTTCAAAGTTATCTGCAATGTAGTTTGGTTCAATATGTGCCCATTTGTCTCGGTACGTATGCAAAGCATCATACCCAGCGCCTGTTCGGACTAGAATCGTAGTCGCATTTACTTTTGCCCCTGCAACAATATCAGTCCAGCGATCACCAACTACAGCACATTGTGTTAAATCAAGCCCATGTTTTTTTGCTGCTTTAAGCAGCATGCCTGTACTTGGTTTACGGCATTCACAACCATCACCGTGTTTATGAGGACATACATAAACATCATCAAAACCGAAGCCTTCTAATTCTTGTACAAAATCGGCTACAGTTGCTATTCCATCTGCGATACCAGGTTGATTTGTGAAAGAGAAAATTTTTATATTTTTAGCTTTTAGTTTTTGCAAAGATGTTTTTGTGAATGGAAATAATGTAAAAGATCCTGGATAATGTATTGTAGTGTCACCACCAATTGTACCGTCACGATCAATGAAAATTGCTTTAATGTTTGTCATAGTTATAGTCCCTTCAATTTATTCCGTATTAACGGGGAGTAAGACCCCCACTGATTAAAGTTTCACTTTATAAGTAGTTTAAAAATGTTTTACAAATCGGTAGCCATTTACTTCATAGCCTAATTTTTTGTAAAAAGGATGAGCTTCTACTCTTTTTGTTCCACTAACTAGCCATGTGCCAATGCAATTATGTTTCTTTGCTAATTGCTCGGCATAATCCATCAACACTTGTCCAATGCCTTTCCGTCGTATGTTAGAATCAACGCTAATAATTGAAATCTCTCCATAACGTGTTACATCTTCTAAATTTTCACGTATACGAAATCCAAGTAATCCAAATATAGCTTCTTCTTCCTCGTAAACATATAAAAAATCAAACGGACTCATTTGTACGAATTGTAGGCGGTTGTTCATATCTTCATAGGAAATAGAGGAACCTTTTAATTCTTTCGTTAAAGAACAAAGTGCGTCTATATCATCTATCGTTGCTTCACGAATTTGAAAAGACATATTATCAACTCCAATAAAATGTAATCAAACATTTTATATTCTGTTAAAAAATGTTTTTTCCTGCTATGAAAATAAATATTTTATAATGATATACAGATAGTTATATATTATTATTTTCCTTGATTGTATTAGAAATGGAAAGAAGGGGAATGCATGTTAAAAGTAAATATCCGCTCAGCTGGATATGAAATAGGTGAAAAAATAATTCATGATATAGCTTTTTCTATCGAAAAAGGTGAACTAGTTGCTCTTATTGGAGCAAATGGTGCTGGGAAGAGTACGACGATTAAAACGATACTCGGATTACTTGTAAATATGGACGGTGAAATATCATTCGGTGAAAAGAAAAATCCGTATGCATACGTACCAGAACATCCAACATACTATGATTACTTGACGCTCTGGGAACATATTGAATTATTAATGGCAGCTCGTGGAAGTGAAATGGGAAGTTGGGAAGAACGAGCGGAACAATTATTACATACTTTTCGAATGAATAAGCATAAACATGAGTATTTATCAAAGTTTTCAAAAGGCATGAAACAAAAATCGATGCTAATATTGGCGTTTTTAACTGAGCCAGATTTTTATATCATTGACGAACCTTTTATCGGTTTAGATCCAGTAGCTACGAAAGAGTTTTTAAATTATTTATATAAAGAAAAAGAGCGCGGGGCAGGAATTTTACTTTGTACGCACGTATTAGATACTGCTGAAAAAATTTGTGAAAGATTTTTACTCATTTCACAAGGTACATTAGTCGCAGATGGACATTTAGAATCTATTCAAATATTAGCGGAAATGCCGGGTAGTTCATTATTAGACTGCTTTGATGTAATTGTAAGGCGTGAACAACATGATTAAACAACAATTTTATAAGAGATTACGCCATGAACTTGAGCGGAAATGGAAGTCTATACGTTCGGTAACAGATTGGACAGTCGCATTATATATTATTATTCCAGCACTTATATTTATGGGAATCTATTATCGATCGCTATGGATAAATGAATTATCAACGGAAGAGACGATTTATTTCGGATTAGGATTACTCGCATTTTATTTAGTAACATATCCAAGAGGAGTTCGTTCATTTTTTGAGCAAGCGGATAGTTTATTTTTAATTTCGTATGCAACACATATGCGAAAATTAGTCCAGTATGGCATGATGTACACATTTGTTCGAATAGCGATAACGAATATAATAGTAGTCGTTATTATGTTACCGGTGTTGATGAAAAGTATCGAAGTAACAGAGATACAAGTCCTATTATTTTGGGTATTCTTTACTATATTTCGATTTATGTTGTCGTTGTTAACGAGATTTGTTCATGTACATGTGGGGAAACGATGGGTTTTATGGATTGTAAAAAATGTAGTATTTTCTATGAGCGTGTCCTTTTTTGGAATTAGTTTATTTTTTATTTATAAAAATCCGTTGTATTCAATTTTATTTATCGGTCTAGTAATTTTCTTAAGTAGTGTATTAGTAAAAGAGAAAATGAATTATAAAAAGTTCTTTTTTAAAGAAATCGAGAAAGAAAAGGAGGAAAGCATGCGCTGGACGAGCGGAATTATGCAAGTTGGTGGTCATGCGGCTAAACCGAGTAGTTCGAATAAAAAACCGTGGATGTTTCCGCGCTCTAAAAGACTTTTAGGGAAAAAAGCTGATTCTCGTATTGTCGAATCTTTTTTGAAAGAATTTTTCCGTACAAGTACTGCACGAATATTTTATATTCAAATTGTATGTATCAGTACTGCAAGTATAATTATGACTCCAAGGTGGATTGCAGCTATTGTTCTCGTATTTGCTGTAGTTGCAATTTCTCGCTATGCACGTGATTATTGGAATGAATTTACGAATAAGATGTTTCTTCGTTTATATTGTGATGAAGGGAAATTACTATTGTTAAGATGGAAGGCAGATCGTTATTTACTACTACCAGCAATACTTTTATATGGAATAGTTATACTTTCACAGTTTTATTTATTGCCAGCTGTGGTAGGCAGCGTTGTTTTTATTTTATTAATTGTATGGATTGTATTTCTACCATTAAAAAAGAGCCATTGATGGCTCTTTTTCTAGTCTGTAACACATTGATAAATAAAATATACTAAAACGAGTATGCTTGCGGCGGAATACATGACGTCTAAAGTCATTCAAGTGCCTCCTCAATATCGTGGTATTAATATTGTATGAAATCTTACAATTTCATATTCAAGTGAAAAATATGTGAACGTTAACAAAATTGTAAAGTGCAAAAATTACAATCATTTTGTATAATAGAAGAAACCACCGTTATATAAAAAATAATGAGTGAAAGGGGAGGGAACATAAATGCCAAATTGGTTTAGAAAAACCTTAGTCGCATTAATTACCGTATTTACATTTGGTTTAGTGACGCCTCCTTCCATATTGCTTGATAATGCCAAAGCTGCGGACAAGCCTACGAGCACAGCTGGGCAACAAAGTTTGGAGAGTACGTCCTATACATATGAAGAAACGAATGACAGGTTAACCACCGATACTTTTATTACTTATGCGATGCAAGAAGCAGAGAAGCAGTCGATGCAAAAGTTTGGTACTAAAATTGGTCCAGTAATTGAAGATGAATTTAAAGATGTAATATTACCAAAGATTGAAGAGGCAATTGCTGAGCTTGCTAGTGATGTACCAGAAGATTCACTACAATCATTAGCGATTTCTCAAAAACCAGCTGGTGGGAATAACGAAAAGATTTTTCATGTCTACGATACGAAATCAGGAAATGATTTATTGCGTTTCCATGTAAGAAGAGATCATCCACCGCAAGATGGTTATTATTTTAATTTCCATTATCATCGTTTTGATGATGGATACTCAGGACATCATGAGTTAGGAAATATTTATTGGAATACGAATGTACCGCCGAAATGGCTTTCTTAAAAAGAACAAGAGAAAATCTTGTTCTTTTTTATTTTTATAGAAGGGACAGACAACCATGTTGTTGAATAACATAGGTTTAGAAAAAAGAAGCAAAGGGAGTATGGAAATGCAAAAATATATTGTTTTTGACTTTGATGGCACATTAGTAGATTCACAAAATATATTTGTACCAATTTATAATCAAATTGCTGAAAAGCACGGATATAAAACGGTAAGAGAAGAAGAAATTGAGTATTTACGCAAGTTAACGATGGCGGAGAGATGTAAACAACTCGATGTACCACTGTATAAACTACCGATATTAGCGCTGGAGTTTTATAAATTGTATCAACCTGCTATAAAAGATCTTATTTTGTTCCATGGGATGAAGGAAGTATTAGATGAACTACATAAAAAAGGCTACGGAATTGCAGTCATATCATCGAACTCAGAAGAGCATATTCGGGCGTTTTTACAAAAGAATGATATAGAAAATATACAAGAAGTGTATTGTTCTAAAAATTTGTTCGGTAAAGACAAGATGATAAAAAGATTTTTAAAATCGAAAAAGATAACAGAGAAAGATATGTTATATGTCGGTGATGAACAGCGAGACGTAGCAGCGTGTAAAAAGGCTGGAGTGAACGTAATTTGGGTATCTTGGGGATATGATGTTATTGAAACAGTGAAAAAAGATGCACCAGATTACATGGTTCATAAGCCGATGGAAATTGTGCAAGTAGTACAAGGAGCGTATTCTTAATATGAATACACTGCGAGCAGGCATTCATCATATTGAATTTTGGGTAGCAAATTTAGAGGAGTCCATTTCTTTTTATAATAAGTTGTTTTCCATAATTGGGTGGAGAAAGTTAAATGAAGTAGCATATAGCACAGGAGAAAGTGAAATATACTTTAAAGAAGTAGATGAGGAAATTGTAAGGACGTTAGGGCCTAGACATAT
The DNA here is from genome assembly GCF_022663795.1 of Bacillus cereus group sp. BfR-BA-01349. Lineage (NCBI taxonomy): Bacteria > Bacillati > Bacillota > Bacilli > Caryophanales > Bacillaceae > Bacillus > Bacillus cereus group sp. BfR-BA-01349. The sequence continues at coordinate 30,700 of NZ_JAKUGE010000045.1, read as the reverse complement.
TTGTTATCAAGCTATTCATAGAGAAGTAGTTGATGAAGTAGCAGATTTTCTTTCTAGTACGAAAGTGAAGGTAATACGTGGTCCAATTGAAATGAATCATTATTCGGAAGGTTACTATACGATTGATTTTTACGATCCGGATGGATTTATTGTAGAAGTTGCCTATACACCAAATGCAGAAATGTAAGGGGAATAGATATGAAGATAATTACAGCACGGCAAAGCAATATACAAATAGTAAAAGATGCAGCGAATATTGAAGAAATTTCTAAAGGTTTTTCGCCTGATAAGAAATATATAATTACGAATGCAAATAATGAAAAATATTTATTTCGGACAGGCGATATAAAAGAGTATGAAAGAAAGAAAATATAGTTTCAAATTTTAAATGAAATGGTAAAACGTAACGTACAGGCACAAAGGCCAATTGAAATAGGTATATTGGAAGAAGAAGGTGTATGCTATAGTATTTTTTCATATTTAGAAGGGGAAGATGCGAAGAAGCTATTGCCTACGTATTCACCAAAAGAACAATATGATATTGGTATAGAGGCAGGAAAAGATTTAGCAAAAATGCATACATTTGAAGCTCCTAAGGATATACTTCCATGGTATGAAAGAGCTATGAAAAAACATAGTAAATATGTAGAGGTATACAAAACATGCGGAATAAAAATAAAAAATGATGATAAAATCATAAAGTTTATAGAGGAAAATGAAATATATTTAAAGAGCCGCCCGAATCGATTTCAACACGATGATTTTCATTTAGAAAATATAATTGTACGGGATGGAAAATATGTAGGTGTTGTTGATTTTAATGGCTATGACTGGGGCGACCCAATTCATGATTTCGTAAAAATTGCACTGTTTGCAAGGGATATTAGTATTCCGTATTCAATCGGACAAATAGAAGGATACTTTAATAGGAAAATACCAGAGGAGTTCTGGAAATTATACACGGTGTATGTTGGCATGACAGTTTTCTCCTCAGTTGTCTGGACATTACGAGCAGCGCCGCATATGTTAGATGATATGTTAGAGCGTCTTACTATAGTTTTAGAGGATCATAATAACTTTGAGTTATCGAAACCAATTTGGTTTCAACCAGATAAGATTGATATGAAATAGAAAAGGTAGGTGTGATTCGCACCTACCTTTATTTTTTACCGTCAAGATACTTATTTAATTTTCTTAAATGTAAGCGGCTGAGTACTTAATGTAGCTGGTACATGTAACTGAAGGGATGGGAATTCACCACTTACATTCATTTCATAAGCGAATAATAAGCTCATTTTCATTTGGAATAAGTCAACTTTTGTGGAGAAGATGTCGTAATGATGATGCCCTAATTGAATATCCATTTCCATAAATTGTACATATAACGAATCATCTCGTTTGTATACTTGTAATGTTCCGTATGCAGGATGTTCAAAAGTACCAGTATAATCCTCTAACTTGTGCGAAGGTGTAGTCCCTTTAATTTGTTCAGGGAGGGATTCAGTTGCTTCTTTCATCATTTCCTTCATTTTTTTAGTATCTTCTACAGCACGTTTATGCCAATCAATGGATTCTAATTCAAGTAGTTCGTCATAAATTTGATTAGCGAGATAAGTAGGAAGTAATGTTCCTCCAGCATTCGTTAAAATGACAAGGCCTATGTTTTCTGTTGGTATGAATGAAACAAGCGCTGAAAATCCATCGATATTACCGCCATGATGAATCACTTTTTTACCACGATAAGCGCTAATAAACCAACCAAGACCGTAACTATTTAATGGAGATTCAGGGAGTGATAAAACCGGTTGGTCTGGAATTGAATTGTGTGGTGTATACATTTGTTGTAATAATTCAGAGGAGATTAATTCATGATCTCCAAATTTTCCTTCATTTAAGTGGAGAAGTACCCAATTTGCCATATCTTCAATTGTGGAATTAATACACCCAGCAGCGCCAACTGTATCGATGTTACGGAATGGAACTGCTTTTATTTCACCGTCATTTTCAATGTAAGGTAAAGCGTAATCATCTGTAGTTTGTGAATCGTTAACAGAGAAGTTTGTATGTCTCATATTTAAAGGTTCTAAAATATGTTCTGTAGTGTATTGCTCCCACGTTTGATTTGTAATGTTTTCAACAATGTAGCTAATTGTTGCATACATTAAGTTGTTATATAGAAATGCAGTCCGGAACGGTGCATCAAGTGGTAAATGTTTTATTTTTTCAACGAGATCTTTTCGAGATAAGGAAGAACTGTACCAAAGAGCCTCATGACGACTCACTCCAGTTCGATGAGAAGCTAAATCCCGTCCTGTAACTTGTGAGCTAGCAAGTAGTTCAGATAAAGTAAAGTTAGGTATATAAGACGGGACAGGAGCATCCCAATTAAACTTTTTTTGCTGTGCTAACAAGCTTAATGAAAGTGTACCAAACGCTTTCGTTGAGGAACCGATTGCGAATCGAGTATTCGGTGTAACAGCCTCTTTTGTTTCTATATTACGATAGCCGAAACCTTCTGAAAGAATAACTTCACCGTCTTTTATAACAGCGACAGCAACACCAGGAACATTTAAATCCTTCATCATTTTTTCAACCGTGGTTTGTAAAGAAGTCATAACAGGTGTTTCAATTTTAGGCATATTTCTAACCTCCAAATATAAATTTTGATCTACCGCACTATACTTTCGGTAATAGAAAATGAAAACCTTTTAAAATATGGAAAGTTAATAATTTTGTAAGAATTAGCGCAAGAAATTTTATTAATTAAGATTATTAAATTTACCATTTTTCATGTTATGATAAATTCCATATACGATTGAAAGAAGGTTTTCCTACATATGAAACATGCTGAAAATGAATACTTAAATTTATGCCGCCATGTAATGGAACATGGTACGAAGAAAGAAGATCGTACAGGGACAGGAACTGTATCTGTATTTGGATATCAAATGCGTTTTGATTTGAGCAAAGGATTTCCTTTATTAACGACAAAAAGAGTACCATTTCGCCTTGTAGCAAGTGAACTACTTTGGTTTATGAAAGGTGATACAAATATTCGCTATTTATTGCAGCATAATAATAACATTTGGAATGAATGGGCGTTTAAGAGCTGGGTAGAAAGTGATGAGTATACTGGTCCTGACATGACTGATTTTGGTCTTCGTTCACAACAAGATGAAGAATTTAAAGTACAGTACGATGAGCAAATGGAATTGTTTAAAAAGAACGTTTTAGAAGATGATGAGTTCTCAAATAAATATGGTTATTTAGGAGACGTTTACGGTAAACAATGGCGTGCTTGGAAAACGACAGCTGGTGAGACACTTGATCAATTAAAAGATGTAATTGAAATGATTAAAAAAACACCAGACTCGCGTCGTTTAATCGTTTCTGCTTGGAATCCTGAAGACGTACCGAGTATGGCATTACCGCCTTGTCATACATTATTCCAATTTTATGTAGCGGACGGAAAACTTTCTTGTCAGCTATATCAAAGAAGTGGTGACATATTCCTTGGAATTCCATTTAACATCGCAAGTTATTCACTACTAACACATTTAATTGCACATGAATGTGGTCTTGAAGTAGGAGAATTTGTTCATACAATTGGAGATGCACACATTTATACAAATCATTTTGAACAAGTAGAAAAGCAATTGGCACGTGAACCACGTCCATTCCCGAAACTTACATTAAATCCAGATGTGAAATCTGTGTTTGATTTTGAAATGGAAGATTTAACGATTGAAGGATACGATCCGCATCCAGCAATTAAAGCACCGGTTGCAGTATAATTGTAGAGGAGATGAAAAAATGATTGTTTCATTTATGGTCGCGATGGACGAAAATAGAGTAATTGGTAAAGATAATAATTTACCTTGGCGTTTACCGAGTGAATTACAATACGTGAAGAAAACAACGATGGGCCACCCGCTTATTATGGGAAGAAAGAACTATGAAGCGATTGGTAGACCACTGCCTGGAAGACGTAATATTATTGTAACTCGTAATGAAGGGTATCATGTTGAAGGCTGTGAAGTTGTTCATTCTGTAGAAGAAGTATTTGAACTATGTAAAAATGAAGAAGAGATTTTTATTTTTGGCGGAGCGCAAATTTACGATCTCTTTTTACCTTATGTAGACAAGTTATATATAACAAAAATCCATCATGCATTTGAAGGAGATACATTCTTCCCAGAAATGGATATGACAAATTGGAAAGAGATTTTTGTAGAAAAAGGTTTAACGGATGAAAAAACCCCGTATACGTATTATTACCATGTATATGAGAAGCAACAATAATAAAAAAGATTGATGTGAGAATTCACGTCAATCTTTTTATTTGTATTCACCAATATAAGTTTATAGATGAGATTCGATAGTGCTATAATGATAGGTAGCTGTAAAAATGCTAAAATTTTCAAAAGTACTAATATAGAAAGAGGAGGAGAATCGATTGAGAAAGATATGGGGGATTCTTTTTCTTTGCTTAACATTCATGTTAGTTGGATGTGGTAAAGAAGAAAAACCACAAGAAGCGTTTGATACATATGTAAAAGCGTGGAATAAACAAAAATTTGCAGATATGTATGATCAACTATCAAAAAATGCAAAAAAAGATATTTCAAAGAAAGAGTTTACTGAGAAATATGAAAAAATTTATTCTGGTATCGAAGTGAAAGACTTAAAGGTAGAAACAGGGGAAGTAAAAGAAGATAAAAAAGATGAAGGTCCTGTTCCTTTTAAAGTAAGCATGGATACAGTTGGTGGTAAAATCACATTTGGTCATGAAGCAAAAATGGTGAAAGAAAAAGATGGAGATAAAGAATCTTGGAAAATAGATTGGACTCCTGATTTTATTTTCCCTGGCATGACGAAAGATAGTAAAGTGCGTATGCAGACAACACAGCCAAAACGTGGTGAAATATACGATCGTAATGGAAAAGGTCTTGCAACGAATGGGAAAGCTTCTGAAATCGGATTGATTCCTGAAAAGTTAGGCGATACTGCTCCGCAGACGAAAGAAACAGTAGCGAAGTTATTAAATATGTCTGTAGAAGAAATTGATCAAAAATTAGCTGCTAAATGGGTAAAACCAGGGTATCTCGTACCAATTGGAATTTTGCCTGAAGGGGCAACACAAAATACGTACATTGATTTACCAGGTGTTTCAACAAAACTTGTAAATGTTCGTACATATCCGTTAGGGGAAGCGGCAGCTCATCTGACTGGTTATATTGGAAAGGTAAATGCTGAAGATTTAAAAACGCTACAAAAGAAAGGCTATCAAGCTGATGACCCAGTTGGTAAAGCTGGCTTAGAGCAAGTATTAGAGGAAAAGCTACGCGGTAAAAAAGGTGGCCGTGTCTTTGTAGAAGATGCGCAAGGAAAAGAAATTAAAAATTTAGCAAAAACAGATGCTGTTGATGGAGAAAATGTAACTTTAACTATTGATAGTGTTGTTCAAGAAAAAACGTATAATGAAATGAAGGGCGAAGCTGGTTCAAGTGCAGCAATTAATCCGAAAAGTGGAGAAACAATTGCACTAGTAAGTAGTCCAGCATATGATCCTAATATAATTGCACGAGGGACATCAAAGGCACAACGCGAAGCGTGGAATAATGATCCGAAAAAACCAATGACAAATCGCTTTACACAATTGTCGGTACCAGGTTCTGTATTTAAACCTATTACAGCTGCAATTGGTCTTGAAACGAAAACGATTGATCCAAAAGAAGAGTTGAAAATTGAAGGATTAAAATGGACAAAAGATTCTTCTTGGGGTAATTACTATGTAACGCGTGTGAAAGATGCAAATCCGATTGATCTTGATAAGGCGATGAAATACTCGGATAATATTTACTTCGCACAAGAAGCTTTAAAAATCGGAAAAGACAAGTTTATGAGTGAAGCAAAAAAATTCGGATTCGATGAGAAACTACCAATTGAATATGGATTCCCTGCTTCTAAAATTGCAAATGACGGCATTAAAAATGATATTCAAATGGCAGATACAGGATATGGACAAGGACAAGTATTAATGACTCCTCTTCATTTAGCTTTAACGTATGCGCCAATTGTAAATGATGGAGCGATTCCGTCACCGTATATTATTAAAACAGATAAACAACCAAAAGCTTGGAAAGAAAATGTAATTTCTAAAGGAAATCAGGATATATTAAAAACTGCAATGACGAAAGTAATTAATGATCCAGATGGTACAGGGAAAATTGCTAAAATTGATGGCATGACTCTTGCTGGAAAAACAGGTACAGCGGAATTAAAAGTATCAAAAGAGGCCGAAGGAAAAGAACTAGGTTGGTTCGCTGCATTTGATTTAAATTCACCAGATATGGTCATTACAATGATGATTGAAGATGTAAAAGGTAGAGGCGGAAGTAATATTCCAGCTGAAAAAGTAAAACATGTATTTCAAAAATAATATGTAATAGAAGGCTATCTCTATAAGTTGTAGAGGTAGCCTTTTTATATGAAAGAGTTCTTAATATCTGTATACTAAATTTTAAGGAAACAAAGTAAATCATTAACTTACGAAAAAAAAGTAGCTATTTTTTTATTGACATTGATTAAAACTTTTTGTATTATACTTACATAAGGTAAGTTGTTAACTTTTAAAAAATAAATCTTGAATTGAAGATAAAGAGAAAAAAGGGAGAGAATACAATGACAAAAGTACTATTTATTACAGCAAATCCAAATTCAGCAGAAGGTTCTTTCGGAATGGCAGTAGGGGAAGCTTTCATCGAAGCTTATAAAAATGAACATCCACAAGACGAAGTTGTAACAATTGATTTATTCAATACTACAGTACCAGCAATTGATGCAGATGTATTTGCTGCTTGGGGTAAATTTGCAGCAGGTGAAGGCTTTGAAGCTTTAACTGAAGTTCAACAACAAAAAGTAGCAGCAATGAACACAAACTTAGAAACATTTATGAATGCAGATCGTTATGTATTCATAACTCCAATGTGGAACTTTAGCTATCCACCAGTAGTAAAAGCATACTTAGATAACGTAGCAATCGCAGGTAAAACATTCAAATATACTGAAAATGGTCCAGTCGGCTTATTAGAAGGTAAAAAAGCACTTCACATTCAGGCAACAGGTGGCGTATATTCTGAAGGAGCATACGCAGCTGTAGACTTCGGTCGCAATCACTTAAAGACTGTATTAGGATTTGTCGGTGTAAATGATACTGAATATATCGCAGTTGAAGGTATGAATGCAAACCCTGAAAAAGCACAAGAAATTAAAGAAGCAGCAATTGCTAATGCTCGTGAATTAGCAAAACGTTTCTAATATAGAATGCTTAAAAAGTCCAAACACTTGCTGTTTGGACTTTTTTTCTTCTTTTTCCTTCGTTTGTCTAGTATAATGAAGGTCGGAATGATAATAGGTGGGGGTTCTGTATGATTCAAACGTTTTTTAAAATCTTTTATTTAATTTTAATCGTAATTGCGATTACACCGAGAATGTGGCGTCTTAAAAGACAAGTAAATACGATGGCGCCAAAAGAAAAAGATAATGCTGTGTATAAAACGACAAATTGGTTTGGTAAGAAAATGGTACGTGTAGCTGGAGGGGCAGTAGAAGTGAAAGGACTTGAAAATGTTCCGAAAGACAAGCCAGTACTAGTTGTAAGTAATCACCAAAGTAATATGGATATCCCTGTTTTACTAGGTTACTTAAATAAACCAATTGGATTCGTTTCAAAAGCAGAGATTAAAAAGTTCCCAGTTGTACCAATTTGGATGGAACTTATGAATTGTGTATTTATGGATCGTAGCGATCGTCGTCAATCTCTTCAAGCGATTAAAGATGGAATTGAACTATTAAAGAATGGACATTCTATCGTAATTTTCCCTGAAGGAACGAGAAGTAAGGGTGGCGAAGTTGGAGAGTTTAAGGCTGGTAGTTTTCATCTGGCAGTAAAGTCAGGTGTAGCAATTTTACCTGTAACGTTAGATGGTACATATAAGATGTTTGAAGCGAATGGAAATCGTATGAAGCCAGCTCATGCAACAGTAACAATTTCTAAGCCGATTACACCTGAAGATTATGCGAATATGGATATTAAAGAATTAACGAAGCATACACAGGAAGTTATCGCATCACAATTACATAAGTAATAAAAAAGGATTCAGCTTATAGTAAGCTGAATCCTTTTTTATTATGCTGTAGGTAAGACATAAAAGAGTACACAGAAGAACATCATCGCACTACCACCTAAAACGAACAGGTGCCATATGGCATGGTTGAAAGGTAGCTTTTCCCAAAGGAAGAATATAGCTCCGACAGAATATAAAATTCCACCTGCTAAAAGTAGTGAAAAACCATGTCCAGTTAGATTTTCATAAAGTGGTTTAATGGCAACGATTATGAGCCAACCCATAATGATGTAACATAAAGTTGAAGCCTTTATAAAGCGACGTACAAAGAAAATTTTGAAGACGATACCTCCGATTGCTAGTGTCCATATTATAGCAAGCAACGTCCATCCTAATGGGCCACGAAGTGTAATAAGTAGAAAAGGAGTATACGTGCCAGCAATCAATAAGTAAATGGCTGAATGATCTAAAATAGTAAATATTTTTTCTACTTTAGGATGATGAATGCTATGTAGCAATGTTGAAAACAAGTACAGTAAGAACATGCTTACACCATAAACAGTAAATGCAACTACAGCTGATGCGGTACCGTGCTTAGAAGCATGAATAATCAATATGATTAAGGCAGGGATGCTTAAAATGGCACCGATACCATGTGTAATTGCATTTGCAATTTCTTCTTTTACAAATTGGGTCATTCGTGTCATTTTTTCAGTCATAATGCAAATCCTTTCTACTATCATAAAATAATATGTCATTTCCCTTACCATATCATACACAAGAGCAATAGAAAATGAAATTTGTATAATTGATTATATTTTTGAATTTTTTTGATAAAAGACAATGGATTTGTTGACGTTTTCAAACTTTTTTGACAAAATAAAATTATGTAATAGTAGGACAAGGAAACTACTAATAAAGGGGATGGGGAAATGTTTTCAAATATTGGCTTTCCAGGGTTAATTTTAATTTTAGTAGCAGTACTCATTTTATTTGGACCTAAAAAATTGCCGGAAATCGGGAAGGCTTTAGGGGAAACGTTAAAAGAGTTTAAAAAATCAACGAAAGAATTGACAGATGACGCATTTCAAGAAAAGGAAAAGAAAGAAAAAATGTAGTGTATTTTCCTTGTAATGGATAAATAAAGTGTGGTGAACGAGATGGAAGATCGGGAAATGAGCGTAGTAGAACATATTGTTGAGCTTCGAAAAAGAGTAATATATACGGTGTTATCCTTTGTACTATTTTTAATTATTGGATTTACTTTTACAAAGGATATTTATTTTTGGCTTGTAAAAGATTTACCAATGAAATTAACTGTTCTCGGTCCAAGTGATGTATTGTGGATTTTTTTCTCGATTGCTACAGTATTTGCTATCGTTTGTACAATTCCTTTTGCTGCTATACAAATTTGGTTATTTGTAAAACCGGGTTTACATCCAAATGAACAAAAGATGACAATAATGTATATACCGGTATTGTCTATATTATTTCTCGCAGGTTTATGTTTTGGATATTTCATTGTAATGCCGTTTCTATTTCACTTTTTAACTACGATAGGTAATGAAATGTTTAATACGATGTTTACGACAGAAAAGTATTTTCATTTTGTACTTAATTTAACAGTTCCATTTGCTGTGATTTTTGAATTGCCAGTCGTTGTAATGTTTTTAACTAGTATTGGAATACTTACGGCGGAATTTTTAATAAAAATAAGAAGGTATGCTTACGTAGCATTAATTATCATTGCATCTTGTATATCACCGCCAGACTTTTTATCTCATAGTTTAGTTGCAGTGCCGCTTATTTGTATTTATGAAGTAAGTATTGCGTTATCAAAGGTTGTTAGTAAGAGGAAAAAGAAAAGAGAAGAAATGCAGTCGAAAAGTGCCTCGTTATAAAGGCACTTTTTTATTTATTTGTTATACTATAGCTATAAACGTATACAATATATAGAAGAAAAAAATTATAGAATCTCCAAAATTTAGACAAACTTTGCGCTTTTATAAGCTTATACTAAATGTATTAAACAATTGATGGATAATGAGATTCCCGTCTCAGAGATATTTAGGACGGGAAGGTGAATTAGGTGAAGATGAATAGAGTATAAATCTTCTAGCCATAAGGACTACAGAAATCATATAAGTCTGATTTTACTCCACTTTAAACAACGTGTTACAGCGCAAAGTAGAGGAAGTTCAAAAATCCAATGAAAAAGAGGATTGATATTGTGATTACGAAAAGTTTTTATTTCACTCATTCAACAGGGGATTGCATTAAAATATTCGAAATCCCTGTCCTACAGGCACAGCATCCATTATCGTTTCTAATTCAGTCTCGTCTTCAATTATTTATTGCAAAAATTCAAAGACAAAAACACCCAAGATTTTCGTATTCTTTCCGTGAATATTTACAAAATTGTTTGAAGTGGAATGATTATTTAAATGTATATAAAACAAATACCCTTGAAAAAATGCATGATACGAAGTACGGACAGGGTTAGTAAACTCTGTCTTTTTCATTTTAGATATGAAAATATAATTAATTTGATGAAATTTCGTTCCAAATTGTTGAAAGCAATGGGAATACTAGTATAATAACAAGGAGAGCGTATTGGAAAGGGAAGAAGTATAGTATGCAAAAAATTAAAATTGTAACAGATTCAACGGCAGATTTATCACAAGACGTAATCGAAAAGTATGACATTCATGTTTTACCATTATCAATCTCTGTAAATGGACAAACATATTTAGATCGCGTTGATTTACAACCTGACGAATTTATTGAAGAAATGATTAAATCAGAGGAATTACCAAAAACATCACAACCAGCTATGGGTACATTTGTAGAAATGTATGACAAGCTAGGGGAAGATGGAAGCGAAGTCCTTTCTATCCATATGACAAGTGGAATGAGCGGTACTGTAGCAACTGCAAATAGCGCTGCATCAATGACTGATACAAAAGTAACGGTTGTTGATTCTCAATTTATTACACATGCTTTAGCATATCAAGTAATTGAAGCTGCAAAAATGGCAAATGACGGACGCTCACTAGAAGAAATTTTAAAACGTGTAGATGAAGTAAGAAAGAATACTCGTTTATATGTAGTAGTGGATACATTAGAAAACTTAGTGAAGGGTGGACGTATCGGTAAAGGAAAAGCGTTTATCGGTTCGCTACTTAATATAAAGCCAATTGCTAGTCTTGAAGACGGTGTTTATAATCCTGTAACGAAAGTTCGTAGCCAAGGCCAAATTGTAAAAACATTAGCTAAGTTATTTGAGCAAGATACGGCTGGAAAAGTCGTAAAAGCTGTTGCAATTCCGCATGCGAAAGCAATTCCTTTAGCTGAAAGTATGAAAGCGGCGGTTGAAAAAGTGAGTGGATTTGCTCAATCAGAAATTTTTTATACAACGCCTATTATTAGTACTCATACAGGTCCGGGCGCAATCGGATTTATGTATTTAGCAGAGTAATAAAAAAGCTACTTGAAAATATATTTCAAGTAGCTTTTTTATGTAAATAGAAAGTAAGAAATAAGAAGAGCTACACAGGCACTACCGCTAATGATATAGCGAGTCTGTAAATATTCATTCATAGAAAACACCCTTTATCCCGCTATTTGCGGACAGTAAAACTCTCTACCTCAAATTTAGCTGGAGCAAAGAGGTTAGGTAGCGGGCTGCCCGTAAAAGCTTGATTGGTGAAGGCAAATAATCAGTGGGGATGAAGAAATCCCACTAATTAAAGTTTCACTATAGGATTTTCTATATTATATGTTGGATATAGAAAATCAGTCATTACGTTACACATGTAAAGTTTCAATTTTTTCGTTTATTTGCTTATCATTTGTTGCGTTACTATAAATAAAAGTTTGACCTAAAAAGAGTACATGCAGTTGTTCCCACGGTAACATGCGCAAATTCCAATTATTTCGAAGTCTAGTTATTGCTTCACGAGGTGTTTCATCGGCGAGTGCAAAAGCTCCGTAATGCATTGGTATAAAATGTGTAGCGTTTAAATCTAAATAAGCTTGCACGGCCTCTTCAGGTGAAACATGAGATACTTTCATAAACCATTCTGGTTCATAAGCGCCAATGGGCATAAGAGCAATATCAATTAAAAAGCGTTCACCAATTTCTTTGAAACCTTGGAAATAGCCACTGTCGCCACAAAAATATATGGTTTCCATAGTCGTTTCATTATCAATAATCCATCCGCCCCAGTGAGACGTATTCATATCAAATAAGAATCTTCTCGTCCAGTGCTGAGCAGGTACGAAGTGAAAAGAAACTTCGTTAATTATCGTACTTTCCCACCATTTATACTCTTCTACATGTTTAAATCTCTTACGAGTAAATAATTTTTTTAATCCAATAGGTACAAGATATAGAACATCATCATTCAACTGACGAAGAGTTGAAAAATCTAAATGATCATAATGACCATGTGAAATAAGGACAATATCAATTTTAGGTAGTGCTTCTATAGAGAGTCCAGGTTCTGTAAGTCTTGGAACTAGCTTTAATTTATTAGCCCATACTGGATCTGTTAATATATTAAGTCCATTCGTTTGGATAAGAAAAGTGGAATGCCCAATCCATGTGATAGTCGTTTTTTCAACATTACTTTGCAAAAATGCACTTTGTTTAACGGGTGATTGTTCTACTAAGAAAGAAAAATCTTTTTTGTTTTGCTTTCGTTCTTTACGCCAGCGTAAAAAAGAGCGAATTGATTTTTTTGTACTAACATTATCCATATTTTCATAGCGCTTTGCCATGAACATCACCTCATTTAAAGTCGTTGTATTTGTATTGTACCGAAATGTTGTTAAGGAATACAGTGTAAAACATGGATTAATGTTTAAGGAATTGTTAAAAAATAGGGAGAGGTATTTACAAAAGTAACAATGAAATTAGTTTTATCACTTTTATTTAGAGAAATAATAGTAAAAAAATATATTTTGTCTAGTAATTCGCTTGAAATAAAGAAGTAACATACGTAAATTCGTACGATTTCGTGAACAAATGTAGTAAACAATTTTCTCGTAGTGTTAACTTTTGTTATTATAAACATAACCTATTTAAATTTAGGATAGAGAAAAGAGGTTTATAAATGAAGCGTTATCAAAAAATAATTGGTCTTATGGTTGTATTTTGTCTCTTTGTACTTGCTGGATGTAGTGAATCAGGTTCAAAGCTTCGTAAACCATTAAATTGGGATTTAGAAACCTTCCAATTTACAAATCAAGATGGAAAGAAATTTGGTACAAAAGATTTAAAAGGGAAAGTTTGGGTTGCAGATTTTATGTTCACAAATTGTCAGACAGTTTGTCCACCAATGACTGCAAATATGGCCAAGCTTCAAAAGATGGCAAAAGAAGAGAAATTAGACGTTCAGTTTGTTTCATTTAGTGTAGATCCAGACCTTGATAAGCCAGAAAATCTGAAAGCTTTTATTCAAAAGTTTACAGAGGATACTAGTAACTGGAATTTATTAACGGGGTATTCGTTAGAAGATATTACAAAGTTTTCAAAAGATAATTTCCAATCACTTGTTGATAAGCCGGAGAACGGTCAGGTCATGCATGGGACATCATTTTATTTAATTGATCAAAACGGAAAAGTAATGAAAAAGTATAGTGGCATTAGTAATACGCCATACGAAGACATTATACGTGATATGAAGCGATTAGTGGGTTAAAAATAAGGGTGCATAGCACCCTTATTTTTTTTTGTATTAGTCTATCGATAAAATGTCATGTTGCTGGGGAAGTTTCGGTGCACGAATTTCTAATACGCCGTTTTGATAAGAAGCTTTTGCCGCTTTTTTATTAATTGAATACGGCAATTTAATCAATCTTGATGCTTCTGAAATGGAACGTTCTCGGCGATAATAGTTATGGGATGTTTGTTCTTCTTCCTCTTCAAGTATCTCTTCTTTTACAGAGACTTTTAAGTATTCACTTTGTATTTCAATTTGGATTTGTTCTTTTTGTATACCTGGTAGTTCAGCTGTAACAACGAGTTCTTCACCAACTTCATATAAATCTACAGGGAATGTTAATAAACGGTTTCCTTTTTGGAAAAAATGATTTAAATCAGCGATTACATTGCGAAGAGGTGTTTGCTCGAAGAAATCATCAATTTGCTTTAAGTAATTACGAACCGGTGGGCGAGAAGAATCTTTTTTTTCTTCACTCATGGTATTCCCTCCTAGAAATCAATTTGCAATATCATATGACAAAAGCGGAGAAAGGTGAGTGCCTAGTTTTCATGTTTTCATAAAAAATTGTTAAAAATGTGAAATGGAGTGATTTTTTTATAGTTTTTGGTCGCCATATTCAGTTGATTATGCTAGTATAAATAGGGTTGATATAGTAGTATAGAGACAGAATGAAAACTGAAAGAGGGTAAGAAGTATGTGTGGTTTTGTAGGATGTTTATGTGAAAACCCTAGAGAGTTTTCAGAAACAGAAAAACATCAATTTGAAAATATGAACACGATGATTTTCCACCGTGGTCCAGATGACGAAGGATATTTTCGTGATGAACATGTACAATTTGGCTTCCGCCGTTTAAGCATCATTGACTTAGAGGCAGGACATCAGCCGCTAACTTATGAAAATGATCGATATGTAATTATTTTTAATGGTGAAATTTACAACTATGTAGAATTACGTGAAATGTTAGTTGAAAAAGGTGCAACGTTTGCAACGCAATCTGATACAGAAGTTATCATTGCATTGTATGCACATATGAAAGAAAAATGTGTAGACTACCTTCGTGGTATGTTTGCATTTATGATTTGGGATCGTGAGGAAAAGAAACTTTTCGGTGCACGTGACCACTTCGGTATTAAACCTTTATACATCGCACAACAAGGTGATACTACATTCTTCGCATCTGAGAAGAAAAGTATTATGCATGTGATGGAAGATAAAGGCGTTAATCCAACGTCACTACAACATTACTTTACGTACCAATATGGTCCAGAGCCAGAAACGTTAACAATTGATGTTAATAAAATCGAGCCTGGTCATTATTTCGTAAAAGAAATCGGTAAAGAGATGGAAATCCATCGCTACTGGAAACCTTATTTCAACGCTTCAAGTGCAACGAAAGAGGAGCATATCCAAGCAATTCGTGATGTGTTATATGATTCAGTAAAAGTGCATATGCGTAGTGATGTACCAGTAGGTTCATTCTTATCTGGTGGTATCGATTCATCTATCATCGCTTCTATCGCAAGAGAAATGAATCCAAATCTTTTAACATTCTCTGTTGGTTTTGAGCAACGTGGTTTCAGTGAAGTTGATGTTGCGAAAGAAACTGCTGAGAAATTAGGCGTTAAAAACCATAACGTATTCATTTCAGCGAAAGAATTTATGGATGAGTTCCCAAAAATCATTTGGCATATGGATGATCCTTTAGCTGATCCAGCAGCTGTACCATTGTACTTCGTTGCGAAAGAAGCACGTAAACATGTAACAGTTGTTCTTTCTGGTGAAGGCGCAGACGAGCTATTTGGTGGTTATAACATTTACCGTGAGCCAAACTCACTAAAAATGTTCTCTTACATTCCTAGCCCAGGTAAGAGCGTTCTAAAAGCATTAAGTGGTGCTCTTAAAGAAGGATTTAAAGGTAAGAGCTTCCTAGAGCGTGGATGTACACCAATTGAAGAGCGTTACTATGGAAATGCTAAAATTTTCCGTGAAGAAGAAAAAGCTGAATTAATGAAGTATTACAATGAAAGTGTTAACTATATGGATATCACGAAACCATTGTATAACGAGATTAAAGATTATGATGATGTAAGTAAAATGCAGTACATTGACATGTTCACATGGTTACGCGGTGACATTTTATTAAAAGCTGATAAAATGACAATGGCAAACTCATTAGAACTTCGTGTACCGTTCTTAGATAAAGAAGTATTCGATGTTGCATCTAAAATTCCAACTGAATTTAAGATTGCTAACGGAACTACGAAAGCTATTTTACGTGAAGCAGCACGCGGAATCGTTCCAGATCACGTATTAGATCGTAAAAAACTTGGATTCCCAGTACCAATTCGTCACTGGTTAAAAGACGAAATGCATGATTGGGCTATAAATATTATAAACGAAAGTAAGACAGAGCATTTAATCGACAAACAGTATGTATTAAACTTACTGGAAGCACATTGTGCAGATAAAGGCGATTATAGCCGTAAAATTTGGACTGTACTTGCGTTTATGGTATGGCACCAAATTTATGTTGAGCATAAATACGATACGAATAAGTTCCATGAAGAAACAAAACGTGCGTATAGCTTAGTTTAATTAGAAAAACCTTAAGATCGCATACGGTCTTAAGGTTTTTTTCATAAATAGGAAGTATTATTGATACAATAATAGTAAAAGGATGGACAACATATGATTACGTTTGAGAAAGTTACTGTAGAAAATGAAAGCGTTGTTAAAGAAATGTTTAAATCGCATAGTTTAGGTGAGAAAAAGGTACAGTACTGTGTGAAAGTTGATGATACATATATTGGTGTAATAGATTATAGTGTACAAGAGGAACGGGCTGTTTTATCACAGCTAATTATTCATTTTGATTACCAAGGTTACGGTTATGGTACAAATACGTATTTTACATTTGAAGAAATGATGAAACAAAGAAATGTGAAAGAAATAAAAGTGCTACAAGAGAAATTAACAGAAAAGGCGAAGTCTTTCATAGAGAGTTTTGGTTTTACTTCAGAAGATGAAGAGTATGTAAAGAAAATATAACGATGATTATTTATGCGATACAATAAATATAAGGCAGGTGGATGTATGACGATGACTTCTGGTCTTGTATTAATTGGAGGGTGCTTTATAGTAGCAGAATTATGTCATATAATCATTCGGAAAAGAATGAGTAAGAAAAAAAAGCCATATGAATTACAATACATCCCTGTCTTTTTCATTATGTTTTGTATGCTTAGTACATTACAAAATCTAATGAACTTTCCACCACTTGTAAATGTTTTTTTAAAGTTTGGTCCACTTTATAGTGGTGTTGGAATAGCACTTTTATTTATTTTATTTTGCATACGTTATGTTCACTATCAATCGTATATATTTATTTTAAATTGGTTAAAGCAAGATGATAGAAACCGCCTTACATAAGGCGGTTTTTTTATTTGCAATTGTAACAGAACTTGTACATTTCACATAAAATAGGACGAGTAGAAATGCGAACATATTACAAGAAAGGGGCGGGGCAATAAAATGAAACTTGTTATAGACGCAGGGCACGGTGGATATGATTCTGGTGCTGTTGGTAATGGTTTAGTAGAAAAAAACTTAACACTTCAAATTGCTAGACGCGTTCGAGACATTTTAACGGTAAATTACCCAATTACAATTAAAATGACACGTGATAGTGATGTGTTTATTTCTTTATCGGAACGTGCTAATATTGCTAATGCTTTCAGTGCGGATTATTTTATTTCATTTCATATTAATAGCGGCGGGGGTACAGGTTTTGAAAGTTATATTTATAATGCGTTATCCAATAGCAGCACTGCATATGCAAAGCAACAAAAAATGCATACAGCTGTCAATCCTGTATTAATAAAATACGGTCTTCGTGATCGAGGAGCAAAAAAAGAAAATTATGCGGTATTAAGAGAAACCGCAATGGATGCAATTTTAACTGAGACTGCTTTTATTGATACAGCGTTTGATGCGAATTTGTTAAAAAATCCACAATTTATTGAAGATCTAAGTCAAGCGTATGCAAATGGAATAGCAGCTATTTTGGGAGTAGCTCCAAATCCACAACCCCCTAACCCACAACCGACACCTCAAACGAAGGGAATCGCTTATGTTCTTGGGAAAAATGTAAATTTAAGAAATGGTCCATCAACTTCTTCCTCAGTTATTCGTCAATTAAATTCTCCAGAATCTTACGTTGTATATCAGGAAAGTAACGGATGGCTAGATTTGGGGAATGGACAATGGGTGTATAATGATCCTTCGTACATTAATTTTGTAAAGACAAGCAATAGTGATGGAAGCCCGATTGGGGTTGCATATATACAAGGGATGAATGTAAATTTAAGAAGTGGTCCATCAACTACATCTGCAGTTATCCGCCAATTAAATTCTCCAGAATCTTATTTAGTATATATAAATGAAAATGGTTGGTTAAACCTTGGGGGAAATCAGTGGGTATATAATGACTCAGCGTATATTAAGTATACTCAATATTAGGAATTGAAATGATAGTGCAATATGGATGCGTATCCTTGTTATGTATAACAAGGATACGCATTTTAATAACAACATTATTTTTCATACTTATGCACTATGTTTTAAAAAGAAACATTAGAAAAGCGGATAGAATCTAAATAGTATATATAAAAAAAGTTATCTTATATACATTGACAATGTATGTAAGATACATTAATCTTTAAATGTTAATGATAATCGATTTCATCTAGGGAGGACATATGATACATACTAAAAAACTAATTATGTTCTGCATTATGATACTCATGGTTGTAATTGCAGGATGTAGTAAAGAAGAGAAAAAAGAAAATAATATATCAGCGAAAGCAAAAGGTCCATATACGGTAAAGCATGCAATGGGTGAAACGACAGTAAATGGTACACCTAAAAAAGTTGTTGTTTTAACAAATGAAGGCGCAGAGGCTCTCCTAGCTGTGGGCGTAACGCCAGTGGGGACTACGAAACCACGTGCTGGTGATGAATGGTATCCTCATTTAGCGAAAGAGTTAAAAAACACGGAAGTTGTAGGAACTGAACGTGATATTAATTTAGAGGCTGTAATGAAGCTTAAGCCAGATTTAATTATCGGAAATAAAATGCGTCATGAAAAAATATATGATCAGCTAAAAGAAATCGCACCAACTGTTTATGCAGAAACATTACGCGGTGATTGGAAAGAAAACTTTACACTTTATACAAAAGCTGTAAATAAAGAAAAAGAAGGGCAAAAAGCTCTTGATGATTATAAAAAACGCATTGAAGGAATGAAAGAGAAGTTAGGCGATAAATTGAATTCTAAAGTTTCTATTATTCGTTTCGTGCCAGGTGATGTTCGTATTTATCAAAAAAACTCATTCTCGGGCGTTGTTTTAAATGATATTGGATTTAAACGACCACCATTACAAGATAAAGATGATTTTGCGATAAAAGGAATTACAAAAGAGCAGATTCCAAATATGGACGGAGACTACTTATTCTATTTCACGTCTGATAAAGATGCAGATAAGAATAATGAAGGAAATTCGTTAGCAAAGGAATGGACAGAAGATCCACTCTTTAAGCAACTACAGGCTTCTAAAAATAACAAAGTATTCCAAGTAGATGAGGTAATCTGGAATACAGCAGGCGGTATTAAAGCTGCGAACCTTATGTTAGATGATATTGAAAAATATTTCCTTAAATAAATGATAAAATACATCACTTTTACGAAGTGATGTATTTTTTGTTTGTGAAAATACAGAAAATTCCTTCTTTCAGGGTGTCATAAGTTGTACAATAAAATCAATCATGTGATAAAGGAGTGGGGAAGAATGAAAGCTACTCATAAAGATTGGATCTTGTTTAATGGGAGAATGATTAATACGAAGGAAGAACAGCCGATGGTCGCATTAGAAGAGCGAGGCTTCCAATTTGGTGATGGGATTTATGAAGTATTTAGACTATACGATGGCAAGCCTCATTTATTAGATTTACATTTGGAACGATTCTTTAACTCTATGGCGGAAATAAAACTAATTCCACCATTTACGAAGGAAGAATTAGTAGAAGAGTTATATCAAATGATTAAAAAAAATCAATTTCAAGAAGATGGGAATGTATATTTACAAATATCAAGAGGTGCACAACCGCGCAATCATGTATATGAATCAGATTTACAACCGACATATTTTGCAAATCTTGTTTCGTTCCCAAGACCAGTTGCTTCAATGGAGGCAGGGATTAAGGTGACAGTAGAAGAGGACATCAGGTGGAAGTTTTGCCATATAAAATCTTTAAATTTGCTTCCTAATATCATGATCAAAAACAAAATAAATGAACAAGGGTATCAAGAAGCAATATTAGTACGAGATGGCATTGTGACTGAAGGGTGTCATTCCAATTTCTTTATCGTGAAGAATAATAAGTTGATTACACATCCAGCGGATCATTTCATTTTACATGGTATTACACGTCACTACGTAATTACATTAGCGAAAGAGTTACATATCGATGTAGAGGAACGAGAGTTTTCATTACAAGAAGTATATGACGCTGAGGAGTGCTTCTTTACAGCGACGCCGCTTGAAATATTCCCAGTCGTTCAAATTGGTGATGAACAGTTCGGGGCTGGTGAAAGAGGACCAATTACGAAAAAACTACAAGCTGCATACGAAGAGAGTATTCGTTTATTTAAAGTGACAAATTAATTATGAAGAAAAAAGCTGGTATTCTTCCGGCTTTTTTTCATGATATAATTCAAGCATAGGACAAGTTTTGAAAACGCTGTAAAAAGGGGATTTAATATATGAATTATGAAGATTTTAAAGAAGTAATTCACGGAAGACGAAGTGTTAGAAAGTTTACAGATCAAGAAGTATCTACTAATGATATAAAAGAAATAATTGATTGTGCTCGTTACGCACCAAGTGATACGAATTCACAAACGTGGGAATTCTTAGTTATCATGAATCGAGAGAAGATTAAAGAAATTGAACAAATGACATGGGATGCATTACATAAACTTGCGACAAAAGCAGCAGAAAATGGAGAAGAGAAAGCAGGGAAATTACTTACACGTTCTTTCGGACCATATGCAACAGCTTTCTCGGAGGCACCAGTATTAATCGTATGTTTGGCAACACCATATGAATCAAAGTTCCGTGAAAAGATATTTGATCCAATTGCTTTTGTTCCAGATTCAGTTTGGGAAGAAGAAGGCATTAAGAGTAGCTGTTTAGCGGCACAAAACTTAATGTTAGCTGCACATGCAAAGGGACTTGGTACTTGTCCAATGACAGGGCCAGTATTGCTAGCTCAAGATGAACTGCGCCAATATTTACAAATTGAGCCTGAAAAACAAATAAATATGGTTATTTCACTCGGATTTCCGAAAGATAAACCGAAGAAACTTCCAAGAAAAGAAGTAGATGAGATTACAACGTGTGTTTTTTAATTGCTGTATAGAAAAGACATTGAACTAACAATGTCTTTTTATTTTTGAGGGTATGTAATTCATATGTTGGGCTAAAATGATAGATAAGAGGGAATTACTATTTATTTCATAAAAAAATTAATGTTCTATTAAGGAAAGTATGATACATTAATCGTGAGCAAGATTCTATTTGTTCATGAAAGTGTTGAAAGTAGTCTCAAAATTTAAAAGTTATTTTTGTATAATAAATTATAATGAAGTTACAGGGGGGATGAATTTTGAAAAAATTCATAATCACTGGATTGTCTGTATTGTTATTAGTTGGTTGCGGTGCTCCACAGGAAAAAGAGGACGCGCAATCAAAACAGGAAGAACAAGTTGTAAACGCAAGTGATGAGAATATGGTTGTATTTCCTGAAGGAGCAATGTCAATTGGAGAAGGGAAAGTAAAAGTTATTACTCCAGATGGTACTTCTGAAAACGGCAATATACCGACTGTATTCATCAAAAAGGATACGTTAATTCAGCAAGTTGAATTAGAACTTTCTAATTTTCAAAGTGATAAAGAAACATTCGTATTTGTAGATCAAATGTATACGGATAAACATCAAGTAACTAGTACAACGCAGACAACAGTGCAGTTAAAAGAAAAAACGCTGGAAACAGGTAGTCATACAATTACTGCAGTTCAGTATGAAAACAATGACCCGAAAGGAAAGGTTATTAGTTTTAATCAAGCAACATTTGAGACAAAACCAGCGTCTTAATATGAATAAAAAGTACATTACTCAAAAAGTAGTGTGCTTTTTTGTTTGGACTAGAGTGTGCAAGAGTGAATAGCTTATTTCATTTTCTAATACGATTAAATAGGAAGTAATCACTTGTTACTACTATGACAGAGAAAGAGGCTGAATACGTGAATCGGTGTATTCGTATCATTTTGATTAGCCTAATGATGGCAGTAATTTGGTTTACGATACAAGAGTTTATGCAAATAACGCTCAATTATCAAATTCATGACTTGTTAATAGGAGCTATTTGTTTTACCATTGTTTATCTATTATATCCCGCACTAACGGGCAGTAAGACCTTACCTTAAAACTCGGTATAGGTGAGGAGATTAGGTGGGAGATCAACTGCCTGTAAATGCACGATTGATGAGGGCTGATAATCATTGGAGATGAACAACCTCTCCAATGATTAAAGTTTCACTTTATGATAAACTCGGATTAAGGTGAGTTTTGCAAGAAAAATGTAGGTATTTCATTTGAAATGTCGAATAGTACATACGATGTCGTAATAACAAATTTTCTATTGTTTACTGTGAAACAGGAGAAGGAGAGATAGTAATGAAACGAGCTCTTATAAATATTGATTATACATATGATTTTGTAGCTGAGAAAGGCGCTTTAACATGCGGGAAACCAGGACAGGAAATTGAGAAGGAAATTGTACATATAACGAAGCAATATATTGAAAATGGAGATTACGTTGTCTTTGCTATTGATAAACATGAAGAAAATGATGTATATCATCCAGAATCAAAGTTATTCCCGCCTCATAATATAGCTGGTACAAATGGAAGAGATTTGTTTGGTGAATTACAAGATGTGTACGAAACATATAAAAATGCAGAGAATGTATATTACATGGATAAAACACGGTATAGTGCATTTGCAGGAACAGACTTAGAGATGAAGCTAAGAGAAAGAGGAATAGCAGAAGTTCATCTTGTAGGTGTTTGTACTGATATTTGTGTTCTTCATACAGCAGTAGATGCGTATAATAAAGGGTTTAAAATTGTTGTTTATGAAAAGGCAGTTGCATCTTTTAATGCGCAAGGACATGAATTTGCACTTGGACATTTTAAATCTTGTTTACATGCAGAAGTGAAATAAAAAAGAGGCCTTTAAAAAGGTCTCTTTTATTTGTCATTGTTCATTGAAAACAGCTACCGCAACGCCTACTAAATTGAGTGGTCTTGATCCGACAACTTCTCTAATTTCTTCGATATACCCTATTGTAGGTAACCTCCTTAAGGAAAAATAAGAGCATATAAACTATTCGTTATTATATAAATATATTCCTCTTTATAAAGATGAGAGATGTCAAATATCTCATGTGTTTTATTTGGTAAAATATACATCAAAAAAGGTCAAATAAAAACTTTGACCTTTTTTGACCAAATGTTATAATAAAGGCAGAAAGAGATAATCTTTCATTCATAAATAATAAGGAGGAAAAAATATGCGTAATTTATTTCCAGAGATAACAAAACGTCAAAATGGTATTTTTGATTTTGGGCCTTCTTTATTAGAAGGGATGACAGATGCTTTCTTTAAGCCACTGAACATGGATACTTTTAAAGTAGATGTTCATGAGCAATCTGATAAATATACTGTGAAAGCAGATTTACCAGGTTTTCAAAAAGAAAACATTCAAGTTGATTTTGAACTAGATGTATTAACGATTCAAGCAACTAACCATAATGAAGTAGAAGAAAAAAATGAGAATGGCACATATATTCGTAAAGAACGTTCTATAGGTTCTGTAACTCGACGCTTTAGTTTTAAACAAGTTGAGGAAAAAAATGTTAGAGCAAATTATAAAGATGGCGTGTTGACAATTGAATTGCCAAAATTGAAAGAAGAAAAAAGCAGTAAGACAACAATTAATATCGAATAAAAGAGCTGATAAATTCAGCTCTTTTTTTACGTAGTTAATGAATAAATTAGTTGAAATCGTAATGAGCTGAATAAAGTTGTAACGTTGAAAAAATTTCACGATTTGCTCCCCCTTAGGTTATTAAAAAGGGTATATTTAAAGGGAAAGGAAAAGAACATCTAGACATACTGTATAAACTGAATTAGTAATAAAGTCAAAATACATAGTAAGGGTAGTGGCATTTTAGATTAGGATAATAGATTTTCCTAGAAAAAACTGAGACGATTATGAATTTCTTAATTAGTAAGGAAGTGGATGGATGAGTTTATTAACGTATACTGAAGAATTTTTTAATTATGTAAGGGAGTTTTTACTTTTAAGATTTTTACTATTTGCTTTAGTTTTAATCATTATTTCGTTTGTAATAAACCGTATTATTGATTGGTTTTTTAGGAAATCAAGCTTTTTTGATGAAGAGGTAGAGCAGACGATTCAAAGTGTAATTCGATCTATTTTTAGATATATCATTATCATCAGTCTTATCATATATTTAATTAGCCAATTTGTAGATATAAAAAGTATTATTGCAGGTGCAGGGATAGCTGGAGTTGTCATCGGTTTTGCTGCACAACAGATGCTAAAAGATGTTATATTAGGTTTTGCAAGATTAGCGGACAAAGAGTTTCGAGTTGGTGATTTTGTAACTTTTAACGGAACAAATTCAGGAACTATTGAAGAGATTAGTATTCGTTTTATGCAAATTCGTGAATGGTCAGGAAAACTACTTACCATCCCGCACGGAGAGATTAGAACGATACAAAATTTTAATAAAGGATGGATGCGTGTAATTGAACGCATCACGGTAAGTTATCAGGAAGATCCAACAAGAGTGAAGGAATTGTTAGAAGAAGTATGTGTTATATGCAATGAAAAATTGAATCAAACTCTTTATAGAGTAGAGGATGAGGCTGTTGAACCATTTAAATACGTCGGTGTTACAGACTTAAATCCTAACTTGAAATATGTTGGCTATGAATTTTGTATTACAGGTTTAATAAAGCCAGAAGATTATTTTGAAACTTCTAGACAAGTAAGATTTGAATTAATGTCTATGTTCCATAAAAATCAAGTGCAAATGCCAGCAGCGAATATGGTTGTTACTACTGAAGGTTTACAGCATATCCATGGTGGACAATCTTTATCGGACAGCTAAAGTAGAATCGTTTGTTAACAAAAATTCTGATTCCGACATTGGATAGAATAACAATAATAAAATGATTGATATAAAGAAAGGGCTGAAGGAATTCGGTTCTTTTTTCATTTATAGAATTTAGAAATTTCTTAATGTTATAATTGTAGTTGGTGAGGAAAATGAATTTTGAAGAAAAAGAGATGCATCGTTTAGAAGCATTAAAAGAAATTGCTGAATTATTAAATGAAGCAACAAACTTACAGGATATGTTAGAAAAAGTGTTGCATACATTGTTACAAGTAATGAATTTACAAACAGGGTGGATATTCTTTATTGATGAAAGTGGAAAGCATAGCATGCTTGTAGACGAAAATTTACCAGAAGCTCTTACGTGGCAAGAGAAGAAGCCGATGTGTGAAGGAAACTGTTGGTGTGTAGAACGTTTTGTAAAGGGGAGATTGGAAAAAGCGACTAATATTATTGAATGTAAGCGAATAGAAGATGCAATTGAATGTAATTGGGGAGAGACAGAAGATGTTACACATCATGCGACAATTCCGCTTAGGTCTGGATCAGAAAAATTTGGTCTACTAAATGTGGCTGCACCTCATAAGACTCATTTTTCAGAGGAAGAGTTAGCATTATTAGAATCAATTGCATTTCAAATTGGAACGACAATACAACGTATTCAGTTAGTTGAGAAAGAACGTAAATATGTAGTGGTAGCGGAAAGAAATCGACTTGCACGTGATTTACATGGTTCAGTAAAACAATTGTTATTTTCTATTATGCTAACAGCGAAAGGTACTCTGAATATGACGCAAGATAGAGAATTGCAAGAGATGTTAAGTTATATTGGGGAATTATCACAAGAAGCATTACAAGAGATGACGCTATTAATTTGGCAATTAAGACCTGAAGGATTGGAGAAAGGATTAGCAGAAGCAATTCAAAATTACGGGAAGTTATTAGGAGTTCAAGTGGAAGTTCGAATTGATGGGATGGTTTCAATGGGGGATGAAATAGAAGAAGTTTTATGGCGTATTAGCCAAGAGGCGCTACATAATTGTAAAAAGCATGCTTCGTGTGAAAAGGTACATATTCTTTTGAAAATAGAAAATAACCAGTTACATTTTTACATAGAAGATAATGGAATAGGATTTATACAAGAACAAGTAAGGGAATCAGCACTTGGTCTGAAAAGTATGAAGGAACGTATTCAGTTAATGAAGGGATCGTTTCAAATTATAACGGAGCTGAAAAAGGGTACAAAAATAGAAATTCAATTGCCGATTTGAAGGGGAGAATAAGATTGAAGATTAAATTGCTACTAGTTGAGGATCATCATATCGTTCGAAGAGGACTTGTATTCTTTTTGAAAACGAGAGAAGAATTTGAAATTATTGGGGAAGCGGAAAATGGCGAAGAGGCATTACATTTCGTGCAAAAAGAAAGACCAGATGTCGTACTAATGGATGTATCGATGCCGAAAATGGATGGAATTGAGGCAACAAAACGTCTAAAGCAATATGATGAGACAATAAAGGTACTTATATTAAGTAGTTTTTCAGAGCAAGATTATGTTATACCAGCACTTGAAGCTGGAGCAGATGGTTATCAATTAAAAGAAGTACAACCTGAGCAACTTGTCGCTTCTATTATTGCAGTACATCAAGGAAATGCGAATTTTCACCCGAAAGTAACACCTGCATTAATGGGGCGTTCTGCAGTAAAGAAGGAAGTAGAAAATCCTTTTTCAATGTTAACGAAAAGAGAGCAAGAGGTACTTCGCGAAATTGCGAAAGGAAGAAGCAACAAGGAGATTGCAGCAGAACTTCATATTACAGAACAAACTGTGAAAACACACGTTTCAAACGTTTTAGCTAAATTGGAAGTGGATGATCGTACGCAAGCCGCATTATACGCAGTGAAACATGGAGAGAATTATTCATAAGCATGAATAATTCTGTTATATCGTATGACAGAATACATAGGAGCAATTAAAAATTATAGTAATCCCTAATATAGGTTTTTCTTCTTTCGATAATTAGGTACAATAAAGTGAAACGCTAATCAGTGGAGGACCATCCCCACTGATGATTAGTTCAACTAATCGGTTTTTACAGGATAAAGCTACGATGGAAGGGGAGGATATGCTATGCCTGGTACAAGAAGTGGGATTGGAAAGATTCAGGCTTCGTTAAATGGTTTATCACCGAAATTGCGAAGTATTGCCGAACATATTTTGAAACATCCACAAGATGTTGTACATAAATCTATTACAGAATTAGCTGAAGTTACGAATAGTTCCGAAGCTACGATATTCCGCTTATGTAAAAACCTTGGTTTGCAAGGTTTTCAAGATTTAAAGATTACATTAGCTCGTGAAATTGTACATACACCGATGCAAAATATCCATGAAGAGGTATCAGCAGAAGATAGTATGGTAACTGTTGCTAAAAAAGTTTTTCATTCGCATATTACAGGACTGCAAGATACTTTACATTTGCTTAATGAAACGGCACTTGAGCAGGCTGTACGAGCCTTACAAGAAGCAAGTCGAATTGAGTTTTATGGAAATGGTGGCTCTGGTATTATTGCAATGGATGCGTATCATAAGTTTATGAGAACGGGTATTTCTTGTATCGCTCATACTGATTCGCATTTTCAAATTATGGGGGCAGGTTTACTCTCGGAAAATTCAGTTGTTATTGGTATTTCTCATTCTGGTAGCAATAAAGGATTACTTGAAGCGTTAGAAGTAGCGAAAGCAAGAGGAGCCAAAATTATTGCGATTACGAGCTATAAGAAATCAGCATTAAGTCAACTTGCTGATATAACGTTATATACATCAACACGTGAGACTGAATTCCGCACAGAAGCAAGTTCATCAAGATTAGCACAGTTAAGCTTATTAGATACTTTGTATGTAGGGTTGTCGTTGCAACGACAAGAGGAAACTCTAAAAAATTTACAAAGTATACGTGAAACGATTTCGATGAAGCGAATATAAAAAAAGCTCTTCAAATGAAGAGCTTTCAGACTGTAGACAAACTATTTTTGGAGAGTTCAAATACTAAAAATAGTTTGTCTCTTAATTTATAGATAATTTATCCAATAGCATTTATATGTAGTGCTTTCTATACTACAATTTACTATAAGTGAGGAAGGTGTCTTATGAAAATATCTGTTTATGTTGCAAGTGCATTTAGCAAGGATCATAAAGGCGGAAATAAAGCAGGAGTGGTATTTATTGAGAATACATTGACCACTACTCAAAAAATGGAAATAGCCAAACAACTGGGCTATGCGGAAACCGCATTTATATCAGAATCTGAAATTGCTGATTATAAATTTGAGTATTTTACACCAAAAGAAGAAGTTGATTTATGTGGTCATGCCACAATTGGCTCTTTCGCGATACTGATGCATTTAAATAAACTTTTCAGGAATCGCTATACGATTGAAACGAACAGCGGTGTTCTTACTATTACTATAAAAGATGACATCATATTCATGGAACAAAATAAACCGATATTCTATGATGTTGTATCTCCAAACGAGTTCATCGACTGTTTTGATAGTAAAGATATAGAAAATAAATACCCAATTCAAATTGTCTCCACGGGCTTAAAAGATATTTTAATTCCTATAAAAAGTGAAACACAATTACATGCACTGCAACCTAATTTTGAAAAAATTAAAGAAATCAGCAAGTATTATAATGTTGTCGGGATGCATCTATATACTTTTAATGACAATCGAATTATATGCAGAAATTTTGCTCCGCTATACGACATCAATGAAGAAGCAGCGACTGGAACTTCAAACGGTGCATTAGCTTGCTACCTTTATGAACAGCACTACTTGCAAAAAGAAGTCTATGTATTTGAACAAGGCTATTCTTTACACTCGCCTTCTGAAATATTAGTTAAATTAGCAACCAATAGCAAAAATAAAATAGAAAAAGTTTATGTTGGTGGCAAAGGATATTACTGTGAAACTAAGTGTTTACATGTAGAAAATATTGAGTGAAGAGCTTTTTTATCGGTAAGAAGTTTGTTAATTTATTTTCTTTTAGAAATATGTGACTTACTTATAGTCAATGATAAACTCTCATTTTTAAAAATTTAAAATAAAGACCGATTTGTGTAATGATTCAAATATTGTTCATAATTTCACAAGTTGTTTATGAAGTGTCATGTTATGATGAAGATGTAATGATGATTGAACACTTAAATTTGGTACAATAACTAGCCAAAGTAGTGAAGAAAGTAGTTGTGAGATAAACTCATTAAAATGCTAAAACACTAAAGGGGAGATCACATATGAAAGCAGTAGTGGTTAATAAAAACAGCAAAGCAAACATCGAAGTGATTGAAAAAGAATTACGTCCGTTACACTCAGGTGAAGCGTTAGTAGATGTAGAATATTGTGGAGTTTGCCACACTGATTTACACGTTGCGAATCATGATTTTGGTAACACTGATGGCCGTATTCTTGGTCATGAGGGTGTAGGTATTGTTACGAAAATAGCTGATGATGTTACTTCACTAAAGATAGGTGACCGTGTAAGTATTGCATGGATGTTCCAATCTTGTGGACGTTGTGAATATTGCGTAACTGGTAGAGAAACATTTTGCCGTGAAGTTAAAAACGCTGGTTATTCAGTGGATGGTGGTATGGCTGAACAATGTATCGTTACAGCTGATTATGCGGTAAAAGTACCAGAAGGATTAGATCCTGCTCAAGCATCATCAATTACTTGTGCTGGTGTAACTACATATAAAGCTATTAAAGTATCAGATATTAAACCTAGTCAACCTATTGTAATCTATGGCTGCGGTGGATTAGGGAACTTAGCTATCCAATATGCTAAAAATGTATTTGGTGCAAAGGTAATCGCAGTAGACATTAATGATGACAAATTAACCTTAGCAAAAGAAGTTGGTGCTGATATGACTATCAATCCAATTTCTCAAGGTCCTGCTGATAAAATTGTGCAAGAGGAGTTTGGTGGCGCTTATGCTGCGGTAGTAACAGCAGTCTCTAAAGTAGCCTTTAACTCAGCAGTTGATGCAGTACGTGCTTGCGGTAAAGTAGTTGCAGTAGGGCTACCAGTAGAAACAATGGACTTAAACATCCCACGACTTGTACTGGATGGAATTGAAGTAGTTGGTTCTCTAGTTGGTACTCGTAAAGATTTGGAAGAGGCGTTTATGTTCGGGGCAGAAGGAAAAGTAGTGCCGGTTGTTCAAACTTGTTCTCTAGATAAAGTACAAAATGTATTCGAAGAAATGGAACAAGGTAGAATTCAAGGGCGTATGGTAATTGATTTTAAAAAACATAATTGTGATTGCAAATAATTCACTTTAAATATAAAAAGCATGAGTCTAGCAAAGGACATGTAAAAAAGTTAGACAGTATAAGAAGATGATCCCTGTATTTTGATATGATCCCCTTATAGTAGACAGTTGAAAGAAAGTTACTTTACTGTTTATTATGGAGGGGATTTTTTATGGGGAAAATTAGAAGAAC
>NZ_JAKUGE010000044.1:0-43605 GCF_022663795.1 Bacillus cereus group sp. BfR-BA-01349 | reverse complement strand
CAAAACTAAAAGGATTGTCCCCTGTGCAATACAGAGTTCAATCCTTAGTAGCTGCTTAATATATTTGTCTAATTTTTTGGGTTCAGTTCACTTGTGATGGCGCTTTTTTTATTGAAGACTATATATTTCTTAAGGGGCTTCAAAATTTTTAAATTAACGTGCAGTATAGCCTCCATCAACAAGAAGTGTTGTACCGTTAACAAAACTAGCTTCATCACTTGCTAAAAATAAGACAGCTTTAGCGACTTCTTCTGGTGTTCCAAGTCTGCCTTGTGGATGAAGTGAAGCTAAATATTCTTTCTGTTCAGGATTAACACTACCAAGTAAAGGGGTGTCAATATAACCGGGGCACACCGCATTAATACGTATTCCATATTTAGCGTAGGCAGTACATAAATTTTGAGTTAATAGTTTCACACCACCTTTTGCAGAGGAGTATGCTGTTGGGGTAGGTAATGAAACAAAACTATGAATCGAACCAGCGTTAACGATGACACCACCTGTACCTTGTTTAAGGAATTGTTCAATCGAATATTTATTAGAAAGGAATACTCCAGACAAATTAATATCAATAGTTTTTTTCCACTTTTCATAGGATAATTCGTTTGCTGGTGCATCATCAGCAACGCCGGCATTGGCATACATAATATCTAATTTACCGTATGTACTTACTGTCTCATGAATTAGCTGTTTAATATCTGCCTCTTTTGTTACATCAGTTTTAATAAATAACGTATTATATCCATGTGCATTCAATTCATCTGATAGTTCTTTTCCACGTTCAGAAAAGTCAGCAATAACTACTTTTGCACCTTCTTCGATAAAAAGACGAACAGTAGATTCGCCAATTCCACTTGCTCCACCAGTTATGATTGCTACTTTGTCTTTCAATTTCATATAAACCTCTCCATTCATCAATGAATTTAAGTCGAATTTTAAAATCTGGTTATGTCACTATTAACCTTAAATAGTAAGTAGATAGAAGAAAAAGCTCGCGTTTACTTAATTGTGAGAGTGCTATTTTTTCTTTAGTGTACTTTTTGATACAGTTATGGACGAAAATATTAATTTGGTCAATCTTATCATTAGATTGAATATTTGGTAAAGAGCTCTCGAACAGAGCGAGTACGGATGCTGAAAAATTAAAATAAATATGAAGTATTATTTGTAGGGTAAGGAACAAGGGGAGAGAAGCATAACGAAAACTACTACTCTATTTAAATAGGAAAAAACCTTGCAGGGGGGCAAGGCTTTAAACAGGGTATTAAAAATTATTGATTTATTAAGAAGAACTTCTTCTTGTGAATAAACTAATTTTAGCATGATAACTCATATGTATGTGTTACGAATTTGTGAATAAAAACTCAATGATAAAAGTATGAGTGAAAGGAAATAATGTATTTGAAATATGTATTATTACAGAAAGTTTAGTTGAAATAGTGAGGAAAATAAAAAAGCGCAATGAGCAAAATAATTAAGAGACGAATTATATGAAAGATTAGTGGAACGCCTACTATTTAATTCTTTAGAACTGATTTTTAATAATGCATATAAGAATCGTATATTTTGAATTATTTAATAGAATAATATATATTTATATTGATTTAGTGATTTTAGTTTGTTAAAAATGGGGAAATCGATATGAAGGTTAAATTTGCCGTAATAAAAGATGAGAGCTTTGATTGTAGTTTATTGGAAACAAAATTATTGAAAACTTTTAAAGAAGTAGATTGTGAAGCAGATATTGTAAAGGTTGAGGATGAAATTTTTGAAAACAATGATGTACAAACACATTTATCAGAAATAACCATTCATGTTACTGGAAAAAATATCGGATATAGATCCGTTTCAGCCAGTATATTTATTGTTCTAGAGAGTTTATCAATACAGCTATTTCGTATTCATATTAGTATACTTTAAGCAGTTCAAAAATTGGCTTCTTCAGAAAATCATACTGATTATATGGAGTTGTAAATATGAAAACAATAGAAATTATCGTAGGTGCTTCCGAATGTTGGATTGCACCTTGTTTGTTGTTAAATAAACAAGGGGTTCCTTTTAAAATTTTAATGTATCTTAACGCTAATTTATAAATAGAAGAATAGAAACATGTGAGTAATTCAATTAGATTGTACAAATAATTTGGTACGCGGATATACGCAATGTATTCACAGGTAAGAGGGTTGTCTCATAATATATATAGATTTTTCTATTAAGATGAACAGAGGGTGTGAATATATGGAAGATGTTTACGCTAAAATTGACAGTCTCAAGGCGGAGCAAAAAGAAATTATGAGAGACATTCGAAATTTAGAAACGCGTACCACTATTAATGAGAAAGACATAGCAACAATCAATAAGCAATTAGAAAAAATAAGTACAAACACAACTTGGATTTTGCGAATTATTATTAGCGCGATAATAATGTCAGTTTTAGGATTAATATTAAAAGGAATGATTTAGTCTTGTGAAATAGGACGATATAAAAGAAAGAGGGGAACTCCCTCTTTCTTTATGTAAATGAGAAACTATAAATTTTCCGTTTCCTTTTCGTCTGCATACTTATCCTCTAAGGAAATTAATAGAGGGATTGATACGGTTACTAGAATGATTAAAGTAGTTATAAAAGATTTAGAAAGAGAAAAAGAACCTTCAATTAAAGGTGATAAAAACTTGAATGAAAGTATACTTGTTATTAAGGAAATTACTAAAAAGCTCAAAAGAGATATATTTTTATTCTTTATAGATGTCTCTATAAAGTCTTTAACACAGGTTATTACGACAAATATAGTTAATATGATAAGAGAAACAAAATAATGTGTTACATTTGTCATACTAATAGTAGGATCGTCTATTATGTAAGCAAGTAACTTAGATACTAATATTCCTCCAAACAATAAAATAATAAAAGCAAGTAATCCTTCCGATATATAAGTGCTGAAATTGTCTTTCTTGTTAAAGAGTTTATAGTTCAGAGTAGATTGGATTATTTGAATTAGGAATAGGCTAATAATCCATACATAATATACAAATGGTAATTCTCCTGAGAATAGAGAAATTAGGAAATTTAATACTGTCCTTAAAATTTCAATCATTACGAAAGTCCTCCTGTTTGTAAGCTTGTGACATTAAAATATGCTAGTCTATCGTTTAATAATTAAGGTTATGAATTCAAACTATTTCTAATTATTCCATAAAAAGGTGAATGCATCAAGTTATCTTTTTAACAATCCTCCAAGGCCGAGCACTAGTAAAAGAAACGCAATATGTAATATAATTGAAAAAGTATATTTAAAAATCGATGTTAATATTACCCTCCTATAAGTATTAACATACGTAATTGAGGTGTTTTCTTTGTTGTTTTATGACCGGATTTCTATAATGGCCCCTCCTGTTCCGTAGCTAAGGAAAGTCTTTTTATTTCTGAGATTTTCAAAGTTATAGGAGGGTATGAAAAATGAAAAAAGTCTCAGTACCATCACTTTTGTTAATGATTATTCTTGTCGCATTTCCGCAAATTAGTGAAACGATTTACACACCGTCGTTACCTGACATTTCAAAGGCGTTACATGTAAGTAATAATGAGGTGCAGTTAACGCTTAGTGTGTATTTTGCTGGATTTGCTTTAGGTGTATTTTTTATTGGATGGCTATCAGATATAATTGGGCGTCGCCCAGCAATGTTATTTGGAATTGTCGTATATGGCGCTGGGAGTTTCTTGTGCTTTATTGCAAATTCCATTGAAGTTTTATTGGTAAGTCGTTTTATTCAAGCGTTTGGAGCAAGTGCAGGATCAGTTGTGACGCAAACGATTCTTCGTGAAAGTGTAGAAGGGCATAAGAGGCATGTTATGTTTGCTCAAATTTCAGCAGTCATTGCTTTTACACCAGCGATAGGACCGTTAATTGGTGGCTTTCTTGATCAAATGTTTGGATTTAAAATAGTATTTTTAAGTTTAGTAGTTATGAGTATCGGTATTTTTCTGTATACGTTTGTTTCTCTTCCTGAAACAAAAACGGGCTCAGTAACGAATAAAATAAATGTATTTTCAGTCTTGAAGAGGTTAATTACAAATCCAAAAGTGGTAACATATGGGCTGTTAATTGGAGGAGCAAATGGTGTTTTATTTAGCTATTATGCAGAAGCGCCGTTTATCTTTATTGAATACTTTCAGTTATCGCCTAGTATGTATGGCTTTCTAGGAATTGTTGTAGCGTCTGCTTCTATTGTTGGAGCGAAAATTTCAAAACGTTTACTTGCTACTTATAAACCAGAGAAAATTATATATATCGGTTGTCTTGTAATGACAGGGGGAGCAGTCGCTTTATCTATTATTACTTCAGTTGGATCAAATCCAAATATAATATATATGATTGTATTTTTAATAGCGATGTTTATATTGCTATTAGGAATTGGAGTAGCGTTACCTAATTGTTTAAGTTTAGCGTTAGTAGATTTTCAAGATGTCATTGGTACAGCTGGTGCATTGTTTAGTTTAGGTTACTATGTAATTGTAACGATGACAATTTTGGGAATGAGTCAGCTGCATACAGGCTCGTTAATGGTGATGCCACTTTATTTTCTGGTTATTGTAGTTATAATGGCAGTGTTTACTAGGGTGTTTATCTTTGGTAAGCAAACTTCGAAATCGATTTAAATATGAAATCGTAAAAGAGTCTCATTTTTTAATGAGACTCTTTTATATTTTATCCCGTTGTTTTGAGGCAGAAAGGTTTCTGCCTCAAAATTTGGCTGGAGTAAAGAAGTTAGTAGTTTATTAATATATTAAATTTCTTATTGGTATATGAATCGAATGTGTGGGAAATTACGTTATCAACTATAAAGGTTGAAGTATTTGAGATATGAAACCGAGGAAGATAGCATCTCCTTGTTTATTTATATTGTAATAATATACATGTCGGAATCATATTGAATAGATGTATTTTATTGTTAATTTAGTTAAAAATTAATCAGACTTATGTATAATAATTTATTGAAAAAATAATTGAATTTTTCAGATTAATGAATTAATATAAGGTAAGTAATTTTAAGATTTATAGAATATTGGAAGATGAAAGGTTCTGAGAATTTTATTAGGAGCACAAAACGATTTTAGGATAGCTTTAAAGCTAGTGTAAAATGACGTTTGCTTCATCATTTTCAGGGTCGAAAGGAATTAGGGGAAAGCATCTTGTGTTAAAATGCGGCTATGAATCATCTAAGAGGGGGAAGTGAAGTGGCAAACAAAGAATTGAAAAGAGGTTTAGAAGCACGTCATATTCAAATGATTGCTTTAGGCGGAACGATTGGTGTTGGTTTGTTTATGGGATCAGCCAGCACAATTAAATGGACAGGTCCGTCAGTAATGCTTGCTTATGCAATTGCAGGTATTTTCATCTTCTTCATCATGCGTGCCATGGGAGAAATGTTGTATATGGAGCCAAGTACAGGCTCATTTGCGACATTCGGTCATAAGTATATTCATCCACTAGCTGGTTATATGACAGCGTGGAGTAACTGGTTCCAGTGGGTTATCGTTGGGATGTCAGAAATTATCGCGGTTGGAGCGTATATGCAATATTGGTTCCCGGATTTACCAGCTTGGATACCAGGTATAATTGCAATGGTTATTCTTGGTGTAGCTAACTTAATTTCTGTGAAGTCATTTGGTGAATTTGAATTTTGGTTCGCGATGATTAAAATCGTTACGATTCTATTAATGATTATTGCGGGATTTGGCCTTATTTTCTTCGGAATTGGTAACGGCGGAGAAGCGATTGGCATATCTAATCTTTGGTCAAATGGCGGTTTCTTTACAGGTGGTTTCTCAGGATTCTTCTTTGCTTTATCACTTGTAGTTGGTGCATACCAAGGTGTGGAATTAATCGGTATTACTGCTGGTGAAGCGAAGGATCCAAAGAAGACACTTACAAGAGCGATTCAAAGTACAATTTGGCGTATTTTAATTTTCTACATCGGTGCTATTTTCGTTATTGTAACTGTGTATCCGTGGGATCAATTAAGTACAATTGGTAGTCCGTTCGTAGCAACTTTTGCGAAAGTTGGTATTACGGCAGCAGCTGGATTAATTAACTTCGTTGTTATTACAGCAGCAATGTCTGGTTGTAATAGTGGTATTTATAGTGCGGGTCGTATGCTTTATACGTTAGGTGTAAATGGACAAGCACCGAAATATTTCACGAAACTTTCTGGAAATGGTGTGCCTTTATTTGGTACAGTTGGCGTAATTATCGGTCTGGCGGTTGGTGTTGTTTTAAGTTACATCGCACCGAAAAACTTATTCGTATATGTATATAGTGCGAGTGTACTTCCTGGAATGGTACCATGGTTTGTCATTTTAATTAGTCAAATTAATTTTAGAAAAGAAAAGGGAGCAGAGATGAAAGATCATCCGTTCAAAATGCCATTTGCTCCTGTTACAAACTATTTAACGATTGCCTTTTTAATTATGGTATTAATCGGAATGTGGTTTAACGATGATACTCGTATTTCATTAGTTGTAGGTATTATTTTCTTAGCTATCGTTACAATTAGTTTCTATGCTTTTGGAATAGGAAAGCGAGCTCCGTTAGACGTTCAAAATAATAAAGAGATTTCAAGTAAATAAAGAAAAGGCTGTTCATTTGGAACAGCCTTTTCTTATTGTTGTTATTTGTCGATAAATCGGCACACCTTGTCGAATTGTTGATATAATTTGATTTGTGATGGATATATTTGAAAAATCGTTGGTATAATTTCACATACTATCTGTCGCTATCATGATTAAAATTTCTCTAATACGATTTTCCCAATGGTGTGCCCGCTTTCAAGTAGTGTATGTGCTTTCTTTAAGTTTTCAGCGTTAATCGGTGTTAATGTTTCATTTAAAGTAAGAATCCTTTACTTCTATATTATAGATGGTGAAATACTGCTATGTAAAAAAATACCCTTTTTTTATGCAAGCTGTACTGATAGCCTAGAAGGAGTTTATTTCTAAAAAGAAGAATTTTTTACTGTATTACTTTATCCAAAACTAAATGTAAAGGTGGATACATAATGACAGTAAAGAAACTTTATTTCATCCCAGCAGGTCGTTGCATGTTGGATCATTCGTCTGTTAACAGTGCGTTAACACCGGGGAAACTATTAAACTTGCCGGTGTGGTGTTATCTTTTGGAGACGGAAGAAGGTCCTATTTTAGTAGACACAGGTATGCCAGAAAGTGCAGTTAATAATGAAGGGCTTTTTAACGGTACATTTGTTGAAGGACAGATTTTACCGAAAATGACTGAAGAAGATAGAATCGTGAATATATTAAAGCGTGTAGGGTATGAGCCAGACGACCTTTTATATATTATTAGCTCTCACTTACATTTTGATCATGCAGGAGGAAACGGTGCTTTTACAAATACACCGATTATTGTGCAGCGAACCGAATATGAGGCAGCACTTCATAGAGAAGAATATATGAAAGAATGTATATTACCGCATTTGAACTACAAAATTATTGAAGGGGATTATGAAGTGGTACCAGGTGTTCAAGTATTGTATACGCCAGGTCATTCTCCAGGCCATCAGTCGCTATTCATTGAGACGGAGCAATCCGGTTCAGTTTTATTAACGATTGATGCATCGTACACGAAAGAGAATTTTGAAGATGAAGTGCCGTTCGCAGGATTTAATCCAGAATTAGCTTTATCTTCAATTAAACGTTTAAAAGAAGTTGTGGCGAAAGAGAAACCAATTGTTTTCTTTGGTCATGATATAGAGCAGGAAAAGAGTTGTAGAGTGTTCCCGGAGTATATATAGTGCAAAAAGTCATGAGTTCGCGTGCTCATGACTTTTTCATTTAAATAATTTTTTTAAATAAATTATAAACTTTTTTTGAACTATCTTCGTTTAACTGATAGTACGTAAGGTTTACATCATCAGGAGTATCTTGCTGAGCAATCATCACTTCGCTGCTGTGATGATCAACTATCCATATGAAATATTTTTTATAAGTTCCATCCTCGAAAGTAATCCACATATCACCATCTATTAAATCTGATCCTTCTTCATCCAATGTTAATTTGCCTTTTTTTGCGGTATTCATACTGTTAATAAATGTTTTTAATTCATCTGTTTTTGTGAGAAAGATATCCTTTTTTGTTTTAATTGATTCTACATGTATATCTTTTATTTCCTGCTTTTCTAAAAAAACAGGGGGCTCATTTGGATCTCGCGAGCTTGAAATAATAGTAGCTTTCTTTTTCGGTTTGTTTGCAGTATAGAGATCTTGAATAGATTTTCCCGAGTTTACAAACCATACAATTCCACAAATAATTAATACGCTACCTAGCAATAAAATACTTTTTTTAATAGGATTTTCTCCTCTCTATTACTTCGTGTGAAGAGCTTTTCTATTAATATATGATAGGTAAGCGTAAAGTATTATAGTTGAACTTGGTTATGCTTCACAGTTTTTATCGGGCGATCTATGAGTAAATTGTAAGTGAGCCCAATTAATACGAAAATGCCACCGATAACTTTACCAATTGAGAGTTCATTTGTCAGGAAGAAATCAATAATAGTCCCCGCAAATAATTGTCCGATAAAGATGAGTAATGTTAAATAAAAGGCTGATATTTTAGGAGTAATATAGTTGGATAATGAAATAACGATAACGCCTACTAATCCGCCTAAGTACACAGCAATAGGAATAGATTGTAACGTCTGCATTGGAATATACAATGAATCTGAACTGAAAATTAAAAATAACATAGAGAAAAATAATCCAGTAATATAATTAAAAAACGTGCCTTCCCAATTTCCGATTTTCGCTGCTAAATTCGCGTTAATAATTCTAGCAACAACGATAGAAACACCAGCTAAAATAGCGATCGTAATATATAACATTTTCTTGCCCCCATTAATAAATTGTCATGATTATAATTCCAGAAGAGATGAAACATAATCCAATTAGTTTTTTCTTTTCAAACTTTGCAACTTTCATTCCTAATAAGCCGAAATGATCGATAATGATGGAAGCAATAGATTGACCGAGTAAACTTAATGCGATCGTAATAGAAGCACCAAGGACGGAGAAACTTATATTGTTAAAAAGAACAGTGAATACTCCAATCGCTCCAGCGCTATATAAAAAAAGTGGAATACTTTTATCGAAACGAATTTTATTTTTGTTTATAATTAAAATGAAGATAACTGCAATTAAACCGACAAGGTGAATGACAACGCTTGCTGTGTACTTGCCAATTAACTCAGATAAAATCCCATTCAGTGGAAGCATAACGGCGAGGAGCACACCAATAAAGACAGAAAGAAAGTTATACAATGTAATATCCCCTTTGTATTTCATATTTGTAATGACTGTATCATGCTGAAATTGTGTATTGTTATGACATATGTCATAGTGGAAGAAGAAAATTTTTATTACAATGGGGATGAGTTGTAAAGGTGGGAAACTATGAAGAAAGTATGTAATTCTATTAAATTAGCAGAGTATATGAAGAAAAATAATATTGATTCATTTTTTAGTCATGATATGAAGCCATATATGGAACTTATATTTTTTAAAAAGAATGAGTTTATTTGTAGAGAAAATGAAGAGATAGATTATTTATATTTCTTTGTTGAAGGAAAAGCGAAAGCGTTTAACACATTAAGTAACGGGAAATCCGTATTACTGTGTTTTTATGATAGTTTGCAGTTACTTGGAGATGTGGAGTTAATTCATTCCCAAAGGATTACTTCAAATGTACAAGTGATGGCAGATTCATATTGTGTTGGTTTACCATTAGGAAAAGTGAGAAATCAGCTATTTC
This sequence comes from Bacillus cereus group sp. BfR-BA-01349, assembly GCF_022663795.1. Taxonomy (NCBI): domain Bacteria; kingdom Bacillati; phylum Bacillota; class Bacilli; order Caryophanales; family Bacillaceae; genus Bacillus; species Bacillus cereus group sp. BfR-BA-01349. The sequence continues at coordinate 33,781 of NZ_JAKUGE010000044.1, read as the reverse complement.
ATGATGCGAAATTTTTAAGATGTATTTGTGGATCGTTAGCACATAAGTTAAATCGACTTTCAAAAAATAGTACAATTAATTTATTGTATCCGCTTGAAAATAGACTTGCGAGTTACATGTTAGCAGCAGGGGAACGAGCAGTTCAGCATGAAAATAGAATTGTATTTAGTGGGAATTTAACGGAAATAGCGGAATTGTTAGGAACGAGCTATCGGCATTTGTCGCGTACTTTGAATCTTTTTTGTGATAAAAATATAATCAAGAAAAACAATGGTTGTTTTGAAGTAGTGAATGTAGAAGTTTTGAGGGAATTGGCTGCGGATGTTTATAAATAATATATTAAAGTAGGGATTAAGATGAAAATAGCTATAATTTCAGATATCCACGGAAATAGTCACGCTTTAAAATCGGTATTAAAAGATATTACACGTCGCAAGGTCGAAATGATAATAAATTTAGGAGATAGTGTGTATGGGCCGTTAGATCCTTTAGAGACAATTGAAATATTAATGAGTAGCGAGATGATACATATTAAAGGCAATTGTGATCGAATGCTTTGGGAACCTATACAAGAGCAATCTGCTACACTAACTTTTGTTCAAAATCAATTAACAAATTATCATATAGGTTGGTTAAAACAACATCCTTCACAATTTATTGTAGACGATATGTTATGTTGTCACGGTACGCCAACTTCAGATGAAGTGTATTTGTTAGAAGAGATGAATGAGAATGGTGCAATATTAAAGAATGAAAAAAATATAATGGATCAACTCCAAAATATAGAACAAAAAATAATAGTATGTGGTCATACACATATTCCTAGAGTTGTTTATTTTGCGAACGGAAAGATCATTATAAATCCAGGAAGTGTAGGACTTCCAGCATACAAAGATGAGTTACCTGTTATGCATAAAATGGAATCAGGAACTCCGCATGCAAAATATGTAGTGATAGAAAAGGTTTTGGGAGAATGGACAATTGAACAAATTTCAGTTCCTTATAATTGGGAAGAAGCTGCTGGATTGGCTGTTCAACAAGAAAGATATGACTGGGCACAGGCGCTAAAGACTGGGAAGATAGAATGAAGGGGAGTTTACTTTATGGTAAACTGCTCTTTTTTATTTTGAGTAGATATTGAATTATATAAAAATAAAATGTTATGATTATGGAAACGTATGAATATATGAACAAATATTCATATGTAAAAGAAGGAGGGATTAGAATGATAGACCTAATTATTATTGGAGCGGGTCAAGCTGGATTAACAATGGGATATTACTTGAAGCAAGAAGGGTATAATTTTTTATTACTTGAGGCAGGAAAACAAGTTGGTGATTCATGGAGAAATCGATATGATTCTTTGCAGCTTTTTACCCCAAGGTCTTACAGTAGCTTGCCGGGTATGGCGTTAATAGGTGAAAAAAATGAATTTCCATATAAAGATGAAATTGCAACTTATTTAGAAGAATATGCAAGACATTTTCAATTACCGGTACAATTACAAACGGAAGTTCTAAAAATAAAGAAAGAAAAAGAAATATTTGAATTACATACTCCTACAGAAGTTTTACAAACGAAAAAAGTTATTATCGCATCAGGTGGTTTTCAGCAACCGTTTATTCCCTCAGTTTCAGCAAATCTATCATCACATATTTTTCAAATACATTCATCACAATATAAATCACCATCACAAATTCCTAAGGGGAATGTACTAGTAGTAGGTGGCGGGAATTCAGGAATGCAAATTGCAGTAGAACTTGCAAAAACTCATGAAGTTACAATGTCTATCAGTCATCCTTTAACATTTTTACCGTTACGTCTTTTTAGAAAAAGCATTTTTTATTGGTTAGAAAAATTGGGTTTATTGTACGCCGAAGTAAATACTAAGAGGGGAAAATGGGTTCAGAAGAGAAAGGATCCTATTTTTGGTTTTGAAGGCAAAGAACTTATTCGTAATGGAGCAATCAAACTGCAAGAAAAAGTAGTAAGTGCATCAGGAAATAACATTATGTTTCAGAATGGTGATATTTATAGTGCAGAAAGCGTTATATGGTCAACTGGTTTTGTTCAAAATTATAATTGGATTGAAATTGAACAGGCAGTGAATGAGAAAGGATTTCCTAATCATATAAAGGGAATCAGTCCAGTAAAAGGATTGTATTATATCGGTTTACCATGGCAATCTCAAAGGGGTTCCGCACTTATTTGTGGTGTAGGAAAGGATGCAGCGTATGTACTTTCTGAAATCAAAAAAATAGATCAGTAGCGATAACTACTGATCATCCATATGTACATGAATTAGGAGAGGTCAAACATTTATTAACTTTATTATAATAGATTTTCATGGAATTAAAAACTGAAAATTCAAATTTAATGTTGAGAAAGTTTTTTGTATCGAAATATATGAAAAAATAGGGATTTTTATTGAAACAGAAAAAGATATTTCTATTTTAGTAAATTATGATATAGTCTAAATAAGCGTGTTTTTCCATAAATGTAATTATTTTCATTGTAGTTTCGTTTATATGAGGGAAGGAGAAGTAATTATGAAGTTTGATGATCAACGCTTATTAGGAGTCCGATTAGGTTCTGTACTTGTGACAGAGGAAAATCAATATTTAGTAATTAAGAAAAAAGATCATTATGCACTGTTAAATATACATAATTTAGAATGCACACATGTTGAAGTGCAGTTAGAACATTTGGAAGAAATGTTGCAGGAAGATTTTCAAGAAAGTATAACGGAGATTATCGCACCAGAACATATAAAAATTGTTGCCAAAAATGTAATATAAAGAAAGAAGCTGGAAGGAACAGCTTCTTTCTTTTCGTTAAAAGGATAACGTTTTTAACACGTCACCAATAATCCCTTCCATTTGATGAACGCCTAAGTCAGCGTTCGTCATTATAACAGCACCATTACCTCGGTATGGATAGCATATCATCATACATTGAAATCCAACGCCCCATCCAAGTGAATACATTTGTAAGTCTTTATTCGAATCATCTAGAAACACACCTAATCCAGTCCATTTTGAGCAACCTTGAGGAGAAATCATATCTTGTACTAATTTTTGAGAAAGTTTTAGTTTGCCCTTTCCTTGTAAGGAATGAATGATTTCAATTACTAAAGTTGATAAGTCTGTTGGTGTTGTCCAAATACCTGAAGCGGCTGCGAATGGATAAAATGGATACTTCTCATTTGTAACGGTGCCATCTTTATTATGCCCACAAGCAAAGGCCTCCATTTTATTTATATCTTTAGTAGAGAATAGCATACTATTTTTCAGTTGTAGTGGATGAAAGATATATTCTTCAAGTAAAAGATTGAATGGTTTTCCAGTTATATCTTCAAGTAGTAGTTCAATAATACAAAAGTTTGCATCAGAGTAGTGAAATTCGCTTTCTGGTTTATAAGTTATTTCTATCGGTACTGGACAATGTGATGTTTTACCGGCAAGGATTTCAGACATGTTTGGTCGCCCTTGTGCAAGTGTATAATGCTCAAAACTATTAGGAGGATCAATGATTCCAGATTGGTGGCTTAATAAATTTCGCAGGGTGACTTTTTTCTGTGAGGTAAATAGACTGGTAGGTATGTTCCAAGATGTGAGTCTATCATTTACGTCTGCATCTAAATGCACGATCTTTTGATCTGATAACGTTAGTACGAGCATTGTAGTGAAGAATTTACTAATAGAACAAGAATTAAATATGGAATTCGTAGTGACAGTTTTAGTTGTTCCAGATTCAAGTGTTCCGCAGGCAGTTGCTTCATCTAGTTTACCATCACGTATAACAGCAAGGCTTAAACCTTCAACGGAATATTGGTTCATTTTCTCGTATATAGTGTTATTTTTTAAGTTCATAGTGACTCCTTTCTTATGAAAGACAGAATATTAGTTCTATTATACAGTAGTTAATAGAAAGAATGAGAGAAAAAGAAAAAACTTCATCTTTTATCGATGAAGTTCTTTTAGTTAATTCGAAGTGAATGCTTTAAAAAATTTATCTCGGTACATGTACATTAGCCATGAGGTTGTTAGTAAAGAAATAATGATTTGTTTGTTTTGAATTGGCGCATTGAAAACAAGCCAGCCAACGATATCAAATAATAAATGTAGTGCAATTGAAAGAATTACAAATTGTAGTAACGTCTTAAAAAATCTTTTCATAAAGTATTCCCCTAAAATAAAAGGTTTTATCAACAGTGTTGTATATTACTATTATACATTAAATGGGTTTAATGGTAAAATTTACATAAGTTAGTGAAATAAAACAAATGAAAGCTAATGAGGAGGAATAGTCATGGAATTTTGGATGATCATACCGATAGCGGTCTTTGGGTTTATTTATATTGCTGAAAAATTAAATAGAATCGAAAAGAAAACGGATGCACGTTTAAAGAGAATTGAAGATATATTACAATTAATTACGAAAGAAATGGGAATTGTAGAAAGAGAACCTGAAATTAATAAAGAACTACGCCAGCTTGTAGAAGAAGGAAAAAAAGTTACAGCAGTTAAGAGAGTAAGAGAAGCTTTTGGTTTTTCCTTACTAGAAGCGAAGCAATATGTTGATAAATTATAAAAAAGATCATCCATTTGGGTGATCTTTTTCACTGCACCATGCGTGTATTTACATAAGCGGCGATAATAAAGTGTCCAATTATAATGATAGGAATAACGATCGTGACATTAGGAGTAGTGAAGACACTACCGATTGTGGCAATGACCCCAGCAACTAAATTATAAAGACCAACTATTTTTGATAACTTCACTTTATCAGGCACGCGGCGTTCATTGAATCCTGATAAGAGCCAAGTGTATTGTTTTACTCCAATGAAATAAGCTAGTGCAAATGAAAGGATTGCCACTATGAATAATGATGGGGAAGCGAAGAGAGTCATTGCAAACACCTCCGTTAATGGGCTATAAATAAATTATAGTCTGAATGTTATAATTTAACAAAATGCAATTTTGATTTTAAGTTTAATAGAAAAATAGAGTATTTGTGATAAGGGGAGATTAGGTATGAATATTGTGGAATTCCAGAGATATGTATCAAATTTCAGTAAAGAAAAAGGATTTCAAGATACAACAATTGAAGAGCGTACGATGTATGCGATGGCGGAATTAGGTGAATTAGCGGAAGTGATATTAAAGCGTGATGCAATACAGGATGCGAAAAGAGAGATTGGTTTAGAAATGTTTGATGTCATTTGGAATGTATGTGACTTAGCAAATAAGTTAGAAATTGATTTAGAGAAGGCATTTGAAGAAAAAATGAGGATTAATAAAAAACGTGAATGGTAAGTGGAATATTAATGTGTAAAGATGGGGGATACGAATGAAAAAGAAGCTTATTATAGGAGGAGTCTTTACCTTAATTAGTGTAATGAGTGTTTTCGCTTATTTAGTCTTTCAAGGCATATTTATTCCGAATCAAATAAGTGCGGATAAGTATGAAATAAAAGGTGTAGATGTTGAGTCATACCAAGGAGATATAGATTGGAGAGAGTTGGAAAAGCAAAATATGAAGTTTGCGTTTATAAAGGCTACTGAAGGAAGCTCTTTTGTAGATAAGTACTTTTCGGAAAATTGGACGAATGCGAATAAGACAGGTATGCGCGTCGGAGCGTATCATTTTTTTAGTTTTGATAGTAAGGGTGAAACACAAGCAGAGCAATATATACGAACTGTTCCAAAGTATAAACAAGCATTGCCACCCGTAATTGATGTTGAGTTTTATGCTAACAAAAAAGATAATCCCCCTAAGCGTGAAGATGTTGTGAAAGAGTTGTCGGTTATGATTGAAATGCTAGAAAAACATTACGGTAAGAAAGTAATATTGTATGCAACGCAAGAGGCGTATGATTTATATATAAAGGATGCGTATCCAAAATGTAATATATGGATTCGTAGTGTTCTTACAAAACCGAGTTTATCTGATGGGAGAAAATGGAAGTTTTGGCAATACACGAACCGCGGAAGATTAAATGGTTATAATGGAAAAGAAAAGTATATTGATTTAAATGTATTTTATGGGAATGAGGAAGAGTTTGAGAATTATGGAATGAAAGATTAAGTTTTAAAGTGTACAAAATTTTGTACGCTTTTTTTGTTAATTACATAAAAGTATGCAAATGAAGATGGAACAAACATTTGAGATGAATTGTCTAATATAGGTAATAACAATTTGGCTTGAAAGAAAGGGTTGATGACATGAAAAAGAATACGTTGTTAAAAGTAGGATTATGTGTAGGTTTACTAGGAACAATTCAATTTGTTAGCACAATTTCTTCTGTACAAGCATCACAAAAGGTAGAGAAAACAGTAATAAAAAATGAGACGGGAACCATTTCAATATCTCAGTTAAACAAGAATGTATGGGTTCATACGGAGTTAGGTTCTTTTAATGGAGAAGCAGTTCCTTCGAACGGTCTAGTTCTTAATACTTCTAAAGGGTTAGTACTTGTGGATTCTTCTTGGGATGACAAATTAACGAAGGAACTAATAGAAATGGTAGAAAAGAAATTTCAGAAGCGCGTAACGGATGTCATTATTACACATGCGCACGCTGATCGAATTGGCGGAATAAAAACGTTGAAAGAAAGAGGCATTAAAGCGCATAGTACAGCATTAACTGCAGAACTAGCAAAGAAAAATGGATATGAAGAACCGCTTGGAGATTTACAAACCGTTACAAATTTGAAGTTTGGAAATATGAAAGTAGAAACATTTTATCCAGGGAAAGGGCATACAGAAGATAATATTGTCGTATGGTTACCGCAATACAATATTTTAGTTGGAGGCTGTTTAGTGAAATCTACGTCCGCGAAAGATTTAGGAAACGTTGCGGATGCTTATGTAAATGAATGGTCTACATCGATTGAGAATGTGCTGAAGCGATATAGAAATATAAATGCAGTAGTGCCTGGTCATGGGGAAGTAGGGGACAAAGGATTACTTTTACATACATTGGATTTATTAAAATAAGAAATTGTAGAAATACAAAAGAGAGGAGAAATAATTTTCTCCTCTCTTTCTTCTAACTATATTTAAATGCTGAATCTGTTGATTACGCCAGCATATATTACTGAGATTTTAATTCCAAGTATACAAATACTAATACTGTCATAATTGCTATAACAACGTAAGTAGCATCAAGCATTATAAGTGTTTTTAAAGTTTCAGTCATCGTAATTCACCCCTGTTATAAAAATATAACATGATCTTTTTATTGATTAGAGTAAGAGATCATAAAGATAAAATGTATATGAAATTTCTTAAGTAGCTTCTATATAAATATATCATATAAATAATGTAAGTAATGTTAAGATAGTGTAAATGTATTGTAAATAAAAAGGTTTACAATAAAGACTTTAATAAAAAATGGTAGTTTCTTAAAATGAAAAATATGCTATTTTCATATGCGATGAATTGCAACTATTTGTATAAGGGATTCGAAAAATTTTTCGTTGTATATATTTCTCCAAATTAATTATTTAGCTATTTAAAAGTATTGAAAGATGTGTGTACACTAATGTACGTTTTTTAGTGTCAATAAAAATATTATGTCAACAATATGAGCTGTCACAAATCTTTATATATTATTGTGATGGAAATCACATCACTTTTTTTCAATGGGTATTATGCTTAAGGTGTAATGAATGATTGGGAGAGGGTGGGATGATATGTTTTGTTATCAATGTGAACAAACGCCAACAGGCGGATGTAAAGTAATGGGTGTGTGTGGCAAGAATGAAACGATTGTGAGTTTACAAGATACGATTGTGTTTGGGCTAAAAGGAATTGCAGCTTATCGCACACATGCTGCTCAGCTAGGGTATACGGATGCATTTGTAGATGCTACAACACAAGAAGCTTTATATATGACATTAACAAATTCTAACTTTAACGAACAAGAGCATATTGATATGGCTATGAAAGTGGGGAAATCAGCTTTACGGGTGATGGAATTATTAGATGAGGCACATACGAATCATTTTGGTGTGCCAGAGCCTGTACAAATTACACAAAATCGTGTAGAAGGTAAAGCAATTGTAGTTACGGGTCATAATTTATTTGCACTAGAAGAACTATTAAAGCAAACAGAAGGAAAAGACATTAATATTTATACACATTCTGAAATGCTACCAGCACACGGATATCCGCAGCTGAAAAAATATAAACATTTAAAAGGAAACATCGGTAAGGCATGGTATGATCAAAGACGCCTTTTTGAAAAATTTACTGGTGCCATATTAGCTACAACGAACGGTGTTATGCCAATTAAAGGATCGTACTCTGATCGATTCTTTTCATATGATATTGCAGGTTTAGAAGGTGTACAAAAAATTGAAAATGATGATTTTACACCATTGATTCAAAAAGCACTAGAACTTCCAGAAGTACATATGGAGTCGGATGAACAGTTAGTAACAGGGTTTCATCATAATACAGTATTATCATTAGCCCCAGAAATTATTGATGCAGTAAAAGAGGGGAAAATAAAGCGTTTCTTTGTTATCGCCGGTTGTGATGCACCGGGAAAAGGCGGAGTATATTATCGTGAATTAGCAACGTCACTTCCGCCAGAAACGGTTATTTTAACAACTTCTTGCGGGAAATTCCGCTTTAATGATGTGGATTACGGTGTTGTACCTGGTACGGAAATTCCGCGGTACATTGATTTAGGACAGTGTAATAATTCCATTTCTACAGTGAAAATAGCGGCTGCATTAGCTGATGCTTTCCAATGTGAAGTGAATGAATTGCCAGTAAGTATTGTGCTATCATGGTTTGAACAAAAAGCGGTTGCCATTTTACTCGGGCTATTTAGTCTTGGGATTCAAGATATTCGCATCGGTCCAAAGGTTCCTGAATTTATTTCACCTGGCGTGCTTGATGTATTACAAGAAACATTTGGTTTAAAACTAATTACAAATGCAGCAGAAGATATGGCTATGATGTTATCGTAACAAAAAATGATCTGTCTTATTAATAAGAAGAGCTAGCCATATTCATTAACTTTGGTATAGTATAGCGCCCCAAAATAAAAATGTAGAATTTTTGTTTTGGGGTATTTTCTTTTCTTAGTGGGATAGGTATGGGGCAAAATAAAAAAAGAAAATAGGCTGTATCGAATAGGTAATAGTTGATTTTAGAAAAATATAAAAATCGAGTTGACATTCATTGCTACTTAGTCATACAATGTACTTGTAATAAGCAATACTGAGTAGTGTTGTTTCTCAAAATATTTTCAGTAGACAATAGGTAATAGCGGATTTTAGAAAAAATTTGAAAATCAGTTGACATCTATCGCTACTTAGTCATACAATGTAGATGTAATAAGTGATACTGAATAGTATGAATTCAAAAAAACTACTCAGTAAAAAATTCGCCTTAGTACTCTGTAATACTGAATATAAGTCAGACAGAATAGGGGGTAAAGGAGGATCAGGACATGGAAAATTTAACTGAAATGCTGAAAGGTTCACTGGAAGGGTGTGTACTGGAAATCATTAGTCGCCGTGAAACGTATGGCTATGAGATTACCCGCCACCTGAATGATCTTGGGTTTACCGAAGTTGTGGAAGGTACGGTGTATACCATCCTTGTACGATTAGAGAAGAAAAAGCTTGTGAATATTGAAAAGAAACCATCAGATATGGGACCGCCTCGTAAGTTTTATTCATTAAATGAAGAAGGCCGCCAGGAGCTTGAATTGTTTTGGGAAAAATGGGATTTTGTATCGTCAAAAATTAACGTCTTGAAGTCAAAATAGGTTCATAAGATAAAATGTTCCGGCCGATACTTTGGGAATTTCTTGTTCGGTTTTAGAAAAAAGGAGGAAAATAAGATGTTAGAAATGTTTAAAAAGTTAATTGGTGATAAAAAAGAGTACAAAATGATGATGGCACGAGTTGAGGCTCTGCCAGAGGACTATCAGTTTGTATTTAAGAAAATTCAAAACTACATGTGGAATTTCTCAGCAGGTAACGGTATGGATATGTTACACATACAGTATGAATTAATCGATTTGTTTGAAGCTGGTGCAGTGGAAGGAAGACAAGTGCTTGACATTACTGGGGATGACGTGGCTTCCTTTGCTGACGAACTAGTGGCAAATGCTAAAACTTACGTCTCCAAGTATCGTGAAGATTTGAATGAAAGTATTATGAAGAAATTGAGAAAAAAATAAATGCAATAAGTAATACCGACTGATTAGCTGGTTACACAAATGAATTGCCATCATAGCTATTCAGTTATATTTTTAGCTCAGTACTAAGTGATACAGAATATCAGTGGTACTAAATAGATAGAGGTAAATAAATTATCTTCGCAAAATATTTTTATAGGGAGGAAAAATGTATGAGTCATGCAGCGATTTCTGTAAAAGGCTTGAAAAAATCCTTTAAAGACAAGGAAGTTTTAAAAGGGATAGATTTTGAGGTGCAGCGTGGAGAAATTTTCGCGCTGCTAGGCTCAAATGGAGCGGGAAAGACGACAACGGTCAACATCCTTTCGACGCTAATGAAGCAAGATGGCGGTGAAGTAAGTATTTGCGGATTTGATGTACAGCGTCAACCAAATCATGTACGTCAAAGTATCAGTTTGACAGGGCAGTTCGCAGCTTTAGACGGTATGCTGACTGGGAGGGAAAACTTGATAATGATAGCTAGGCTACGTGGTGTTTCCAATCCCGCTCAAGTTGCTGACAATCTACTTGCAAGATTTAGCCTGACTGATGCGGCAAACCAAAGGGCAGATCAGTATTCAGGCGGGATGAAGCGCCGGCTTGATATCGCGATGAGTTTGATTGGGGCGCCAGCAGTTATTTTTCTTGACGAACCAACGACTGGACTCGATCCTGAAGTGCGAATTGAAGTGTGGGATACAGTCAAGGAACTTGCTGATAGTGGTACAACTATTTTGCTTACGACTCAGTACTTGGAGGAAGCAGAACAACTGGCAGACCGTATCGCTATTTTGCATGGCGGAAAAATTATTACGACAGGTACTCTTGCTGAACTAAAAGAGATGTTCCCACCGGCAAAAGTGGAGTATATCGAGAAGCAACCGACATTGGAAGAAATATTCCTTGCGATCATTGGCAAAAAGGAGGAGATGTAAATGAAAAGTAAAACAGGTGTATTACTAGGTCGTTTAATGCGTAACATTATGCGCAGCCCGGATACAATTATTACAGTAGCGATTACACCGATTATGATGATGCTATTATTTGTCTACGTGTTTGGAGGCGCAATAAAAACTGGAACGGAAAACTACGTTAATTATTTATTGCCGGGAATTTTGCTAATGGCTATCGCATCCGGTGTAGCTTACACTTCTGTGCGACTCTTTACGGATGTAAAGAGTGGGCTGATGGCACGTTTCATTACGATGCCTATTAAGCGCTCGTCGATATTGTGGGCTCACGTTTTAACCTCTCTTATTGCTAATGTACTTACTATCGTGGTGGTTATTCTTGTTGCACTCTTAATGGGTTTCCGTTCCAGTGCTAATATTCTAGATTGGCTCGCGGTAGCTGGGATACTTGGGATGTTTACGCTGGCGCTAACATGGCTAGCTATCATTCCAGGATTGAAAACGAGGTCTATGGAAGGGGCGACTGCTTACTCGTACCCGCTAGTTTTTCTTCCATTTATTAGTTCGGCCTTTGTGCCTACCGAAACGATGCCAAAAATTGTTCGTGCGTTTGCAGAGAATCAGCCTGTAACTTCAATCGTGAATGCGATTCGTGCTCTTTTATATGAAGGAACTGTTGGAAACGATATTTGGATTGCGCTCGCTTGGTGCATAGGTATAATGGTCATCTCTTACTTTTTCGCCAGTAAAGCATTTAAACGTCAGTTAGGGTAAGAAACGAGATAAACGAAACCTTCAGGAATAATATATATTTAGAAAAGCACGGGAGATTTTCCGTGCTTTTATTATTTATCATGCTCTCATTGTAGTAAATGAAATGGTATTTAAAAATAGAATAATTGTCCAGTGATAAAGCTTAATATTTGAGGCTCACTGCTTATGGAATGTATAAGCACACTCGTTTTTGTAAATCTGCTAATACTTCATCGGGTATTTCTTTGATTTTAATATCCTTCCCTAGAAAAAGCAGCCAATTTATTATTTCCGTCACTTCATCGGGATTGTTAACATTAATAAAAGTTTTTAAAATGGCTGTGGATTGGTAAGGATTAGTATAAGATATTGAAATTTTTAAAGGATGGTATTTTTTGAACTGGGCAATTGCTGTGGGACCAAGTTCAAGTACAAGGTTAATTGCTTCAGCCTTCTTACTTAGTTTTTCTAAAATCTTTTTCTTATTGAGCCTTTTATTCGTCGTGTATGGTTCAATATTGATGAGATCATCGACAGGAAACATTAACTTCTTTTCTTCTTTTAAGTCAAATCCTTCAATAATCCAATGGCTTTTTTCTTGATAAAGGTGTAATAGATAAATTGGATAAGACTTAATTTTTTCATCTTCTTTAATGGTAATCAATAAATGGTTATCCAAAAGAAGGATTTGAATGAGTTTTTCTAACATAGGATGGGGGAGATCAGAAAGCTCAAGTAGATCGGGATTATGAGGATTAGTTCCTTGGAACAGCAAGAGTTGATTTAAAAGAACAAGGTCATCCTGCTGGGTTTCTGAGATGAGTCCTAGTAGTTTTTCGGCTAAAGATTGACGACTCTTTAGGTAGGGAAGTTGTTGATTCTTCGTAGCCATAAAGGCAATAAAAAGAGCTTTCACTTCATTATCAGTAAAGCGAACAACGGGCAGTATAGAATTATGCATAACAAAATATCCACCCGTTCTCCCAACTTCAGCGACAAGTGGCATTCCCATAGCTTCAATTTCTCTAATGTCTCTAATAGCTGTCGATCGTGATATGTTAAATTCTCGTATGATTTCAGAAATTGTAAAGTGGGAGCGGTTGTTAATATATCGCATAATTGTATTAATCCGTTCAACTTTTTTCATTTTGGTCTCCTAAACAGTATCATTTTTTGACATGGTTTAAAGATATTATAAACGTATCAGATGAAAAGATAAATCGTTTGATTAATAAAAAAAGAGGCAGGTTTTGTATATGAAAAATTATACTATAGAAGAAAAAGATAGCTTTATTGTGTTAGGTATTGGAACTGAAATTAAGAGTGAGTACACAGACTTTGCTGGAATAAATAAAGAAAAGGAAGACTTTTGGTCGGCTGTTAAAGAGGATGGAAGGCTGGACACTTTAAAAGCTTTAGCGACAAATGAATACATTTTTTCTGTGAGCGAAGCGGTGAATAACAAAATGATGTATTATGCGGGTGTCATGACAGAAGCACAAATAGAAGAAGAATCTAGAGTGATTCAGTTTCCGAGGGGAGAATACTTAGTAGTAAAAGGGGAAGACAAAACAGCTGAAGAGTTAAGTAAAAAGTTGACTGGCATCGCCTTCGGTCAAGCTTTACCAGATGCAAATGAATTTGCTTATGTTGGTGGACCAAATACGACGGTTGAGATGGGGAAAAGAAACGGCTTAGTGTTTGGTGAAATATGGATTCCAGTTGTAAGGAAGTAAAGTGATAAAAGATACGAATATGGAAAGTAGAGGCTAACAATCTTGGATTGTTGGCCTTTTTAACATGAATATAATATTCATGTGCTGCTACACAGTATGTTCTGATAAAATGGAATGAAAGGGAATTACTGTAAGGTGGTGGTGGGGTGAATAAAAAAAGGCTATTTGAGCTATTCATAGTAACGTTTGTTTTTCTATTCCTTCATGTAAGTACATTTACAAATGAGAAGTTTAACGATAAATTGGGTGCTTTTACTTACATTGTTTTATTTCTTATGCTTACTATCAACGCTATATTTATAGAAAGGTATTTTGGTGATATACAAAAGTGGATTCAAAATATTACATGTTGCTTTGCTTTATTCGTAGTGGTTTTAGTAGCTCTATGGATAGGTTATTTTTAGTCCTTACTTAAGAGAATGAGAAATATGTGATTACACTATATTCGATCCGATAATATTACTTAGCTGCATCGGTTTATATTAATTTTTTCTCTCCCCAATCATGATAAAATGTATAATAGGAAATTTTATGTAATATAAAGGGGGAAGGTTTATGGTCAGCTTGAGTACCTTGATAGCTTTTGCAATTGTTTCGCTTAGCATGGTTTGTTCACCTGGGCCTAATATGATTTATCTCATTTCCCGTTCCATTACGCAGGGACGTATGGCGGGATTTATTTCTTTATTGGGCATCATGCTCGGATTTGTAATCTATATAATTGCAACTATGTTTGGACTTACAGTTCTATTCCTTGAGGTTCCCACTGTATATGAAGCAGTAAAGTGGGCAGGTGCTGCTTACTTACTTTGGCTAGCTTGGAATTCGATTAAACCGGGTGCTATATCTATTATGGAACCTCGTACGATTTCTAATGAACCACCACGGAAATTATTTTTAATGGGACTCATGACTAATCTTCTGAATCCAAAGATTGCTATTTTGTATGTATCACTTTTACCTCAATTTGAAGATCCAGAGAAGGGATCGTTGCTTTTTCAAGGTGCAGTTTTGGGCCTTACGCAAATCACTGTTAGCTTTATAGTTAACCTTCTAATTGTATGTACAGCAAGTAAAATTGCGAAATGGTTTGGCACACGTCCAACGTGGCTGCGAGTGCAGCGTTGGCTTATGGCAAGCGTATTGACAGGTCTTGCAGTACGTTTAGCTTTTGAACGTCGACAGTAAGAGTATATAAAAAAATTAAAAATGCTTTTTAATGAAGAAATTAAATTTTATAGTGATGGTACAACAAGTACAGAAGCGAATCCTACCCACGTATATGGAGAAAAAGGAACATATAATGTGGAACTAACAGTGGAAGATAGTAGAGGAAAAGAAAGTAAAGAACAAACAAAAGTTACTGTAAAACAAGAACTGCAAACAGGTGGATCCCTCGAAGAGGAGAAGGACTTCCAATACGCTTGTAAAAGGGAATCTGATTACTCCTGATCAGACAGATGTTTAAACGTTTGATGTTATAGTTCTGAAAGAAGTAGTTATTTCTGTGATAAATGAACAAAATATTGGGATGACATGGGTACTTTATCATGAATCAGACATGTAAAATTACGTAGCTTGTGGTAAAGATGAAGGAAATACTATAAAGGGAAAACTCGTAGCGAAACAAGGAAAATATTATTTGAATGTGTATAAATCCGATGATAAGAATGGTGAATATTCATAAATTATACTTAATATCAGTAATTCATATAATTAGGAGTGGTTTCTATATTTAGAGAAAATACAAAAAGGATACTTCTGTCATTAGTAACAAATCCAATACTAATAATTGTATACGGGATCTTTTGCTATGAGTTGGCCTTATACTGTAAGTACGGAAGAATGAATTATAATATTTACATTTTGTTATTATGTATAGTACTTTTTATATCCATAACTACATTTACTACAATGCGGGTGATAAAAAATAGAGAATATGAATCTAAAAAATTAACAAATTCAATAGCATGGAGATCCATTTCTATTATCATTATTGTTGCAATTACATCATTTTATGGGATGCAGATTTATAAAAGTGCAATAAATTACAATGGTAAATTGGCATGGTTTATAGAAAAGTTAAAACATGAAAGGTCAGTTAAACTTAAACATAATAATATATATAAGTCTGGAGTAGAAGGTATTTTTGAAGATATAAATAAAAAATATCCTTTGCCAAAGAAATTGTATATGGCAACTGATTTTGATCTTACATTTCATTCAGATGGAACAATCACAGCGTTTGATACATTTGTTTATGGGAAAAATGTTGATGGGAAAGAAGAAACTTATTTAATCTCTTATAATAAGAAGAAATCAGAAGATATTACTATAATACGAGACGGATACGCAAAGCCTGATTATAATGATGATAAATTAGTAGAACCTTTAATTAAAACGGTTAAGGCGATTCCAGTTAAGAAAACGGTTAGAAAATGGAATGAAAGTAAGTATGGGTTGATTTATTATGGGAAAAGAAATTGGGGATCCAATACAGAGGGAATTATTAATATTACTGAGGATGGTAAGGGGCAGAGTCTTAAAGAAGCATCTTCTGATATCATTGGATATACTGTATCTATATTTGTCCCTGGAAAAGAGAAAGAGCTAGTCCCTGCTAGATATAATTTAATAAGTGACGCAAGTTGGAGTAAATCAAAGACGCCTCCAAAAGAAGATATGCTTAAAGAGAAGAAACAACAAGATTTAAAGAATGAAAAAGAACAGTTTTTCCTATCGAAAGAAATTGGTTATAAACTAAATATGACAGATAAAGCATTAGGGAGCGCTTTTTATTCATTAAGCAAGACTAGTGATGAAGGGAAAACATGGGAGGTTATCAATCCAGACCCATTTAATGGGGGGATTGGTAGTGTATCAGGAATCACTTTTATAAATGATAAACTTGGGTTTTTAGGAGCAATTAGGCCTTCTGGTAATGAAGGAGAGTTATATCGTACAGATGATGGGGGAGTATCTTTCAAAAAGGTAGAATATCCGCCGCATGAAGTGAAATTAGATCATACACAGTCCACAATAAGTCCTTTTGATTCACCTAGTATGCCATATGAGAAAGATGGGGTTTTTAATATGTTAGTTGGACAAGGGGCAGATGGAGACTACAATGGCGATAGTAGTGCACTTTATCAATCAAAAGATAACGGAGAGACATGGGAATTTGTAGAAGAAGTGAAAAAGAAATAATCAGAATGTTTTTTTAAAAATAAGGTAACTACTCAGCTATACATTTCATGACGGACAGGAAGAATTTACGAGTGAAATAATTAAAGTTCTTTCTCATGCTGGAGATTGGTTAATATGGTCTACTATTCTTGCATCTTCCATCATGTATACTGTTACTTTATATAAGAATCATCCAGATATCAGAAAAATTATACATGCTCGTTTTGAAGAAATAAAGCAACGAATAAAATATTAATGTAACTAATAAAAAACGTTATTCTTTCTAGTAATTTTGCTTATTTAGAAAGAATAACGTTTTTGTTTTTTAATACTCAAGTAATAGTTTACCTGCAGTTCCTATCATATAATTTATTGAATTTTAATATACGTTATGTATAACAGATATTTACCTTATAAAATAAGGGGGAATATTATGACTGAGACAAACGAATCTTTAGGAGTTAATTTGAAAAAAGATGTGAAGTTTTCTATTATAATTCCTGCACACAATGAAGAAAAGTACATTAGAAAATGTTTAGATTCAATTGCAAAGGCATCAGAGGCATATAAAGAGCAAACGGAAGTTATAGTTGTTTTAAATCGTTGCACAGATAAAACAGAGGAAATAGCAAAATCTTATAATTGTATTATATTGAAAAATAACGATAAAAACTTATCTAAAATTCGAAATGCAGGGGCTAAAATAGCCAGTGGAGAAATAATCGTTACTATAGACGCTGATACGATAATGACAGAGTCTATGTTGTCTAATGTAGATAAATATTTAGCTTCAGGTAAATACATTGGTGGTGGGGTGAATGGGAAGTTTGAAAGAATATCTTTAGGAATATTTCTCTCCGCAATGTTAATCATAATCCCTTTACTTTTTAAGTACGGAGCTATATCTGTAGGGATTTTTTGGTGCTATAGAAAAGACTTTATGGCAATCAATGGATTTAATGAAAACATGCTTATGGCAGAAGATGCAGATTTCGCAAAACGTTTAAAAGAGTGGGGAAAGAAAAATAATAAGAAATTCGGTACTATTAAAAATGGAATGATAACTTCATGCAGAAGATTTGATACATATGGAGACTGGACTTTATTTAAAAATCCAAAAGTAATTTTAGCTTATCTAAAAGGAAATGATAGAAAATACGCAGATAAGACATATTATGATAACCAAGAAAGATAAAAGTGGAGAAAAGCGGCAGAGGATAGCTAGTACTTTTTTTAGATATGATGAGAATCCAACTTAATTTAATAGATACTATAAGAAAACCATCAATTTGATTACCCTTTTTCAAATTGATGGTTTTTATTTTTGAAATAAATATGTATTTTTTTATAAAAATATTTTTTGACCCCCATAAAACTTTGTACTCCTCCGAATATGTATAGTGGAAAAAATAAATAGAAGAAAAATGACTATGAAAGAATATAGAAGTATTAATAAAATTACTAGATTAAGTGGGCATCCAAAGTAAAAGGATGAAATTACCAATTATATAGAAGAGAGTTATTCAAGGATTGCAGATAAAATAGAAAAAGAATAAGCAAAACGAACGGTAGAAAATAAGAAAGTAGATAAAAATACAAACTTAACTTTAGTGCCGAGAGAAAAGGAAAAATCATTAAGAAAACGTTAGACTCTAAAAATATAACTAACAGCAAGAAAACAAGACCGAAGAAAAGTACCAAGAAAATCTGGTTAAATGGTCACTTGTGTAGTGACCATTTTGCTATTTGAAGGAGGCTGGGAGATTACAAGTGTTGAGTTTAGTAATGAAGATCTTAAGAAAACCGAAAATAGAAGATATCGTATGTAACATATAAAACAACGAAGAAGATAAAGAAGCATTTATCGTACAGTATCAGCCTTTTATTAGAAAATCAATCTCATCTGTCTGCCGCCGATATATTACAGAACAGGATGATGAATATAGCATTGGATTGTTTGCGTTTAACGAAGCAATTGAACAGTATTCCTATACAAAAGGAAAATCCTTTTTAGCGTTTGCTGATCTTCTTATAAAAAGAGATGTAATTGACTATATACGTAAGGAGTCTAAACATAACTTTGTCTTTTTAAAAGAAGATGAGCAAGAGGAAATGTTAGAAATGCAAGTGTCGCTTACGGAGTATATGAAAGAGATGGAAAATAGTAACCGTAAGGAGGAAATTCTTCATTTTCAAAGTGTGCTAGCTGAGTTTAAAATCACATTCTCAGAGCTTGCTAAAGAATCTCCTAAGCATCGTGATACGCGTGAGCACTTAATAGAAATTGTGAAAATTATTATAAAAGAAGAGGAAATGATGGAAGAGCTGTTCCGAAAGAAAAAGTTACCACTTAAACATATTGAACCGCGTGTTAGGGTAAGTCGCAAAACATTGGAGCGTCATAGAAAATATATCATTGCAATGTGTATTATCTTTGCAAACAACTATACATACATTCTTGATTATATAAAGGGGGGAAAGCATGATGAATAAAGGAATTGTGATGGATATAAAAAAGCATAGCGTAGTTGTTTTAACACCAAATGGAGAGTTTATTACGTGTAAAAGAAAAGGGGATTCTTGCATAATCGGGGAGGAAATCTCATTTGATGAGCAAGAACAAAAAGTATCGTATTTTTCGATCCCTTCCTTTTTAAAGCCTGCATCAATACTTGTTGCTTGTTTTCTATTTGCAGTGCTGTTTTTCTACAACCAACCAGAAGAAAAAGTATTTGCTTACGTCTCAGTTGATATAAATCCAAGTTTAGAGGTGAGCGTAACAAAGGATTTTCGTGTTATAGATTTGCAGGCTTGTAATGATGATGGAAGGCGTATTTTAAAAGAATTGAAGCAATGGGAAAATAAACAATTGCAAGAAGTAATACGTACTATTATAAAGCAAAGTCAAGAGGATAAGTATTTAACGAATGATAAGCAAGTTATGCTAACAGCAGTTGCAAAGGACAAGGCACTAGAACCACTTTTGGAAAAGGAAATGAAAGAATTAAAGAAAGAATATGAGCTAAAACATATTACAGTTGAATATCAAAGTAGCACAATGCAAGTAAGAGAGAATGCTAGAAAAGCTGGAATTGGCACAGGTGTCTATATAAAGCAAGAGAATGAGAAGAACAAATCACTTACGCCTCCTGCCACCCCGTCTAATCCGGTGGAAAACGAAGAAGAGGTGCAATCACAGCCGGAGTCATCTCATGATACATCACTGGATTTGTCTCCTGTAAAAGAAAAAAAATATGAAAAGCAAGAGCAGAAAGAACAAAAGAAAACAGAGGAACAGCCATCCAAGCAAATAAAAGAAAACAATGGAAGAGGATCTCAGCAAGAAAATAGAGGGAATCAACAAGAGAATAACAGTAGAGAAGCTCAACAAGGAAATAATGGGAATCAGCAAGTGAACAACGGAAGAGGATCTCAACAAGGGAATAATGGAAATGGGCAAGTGAACAACGGAAGAGGATCTCAACAAGGGAATAATGGAAATGGGCAAGGGAACAATGGAAGAAATCCTCAACAAGGAAATAATGGGAATCAGCAAGGGAACAATGGAAGAGGATCCCAGAAAGAAAATGACGGAAACGAGCAAGGGAACAATGGTAGGGGGTCTCAACAAGAAAATAGAGGCCACCAGCAAGGGAATGAAAAGAAGAATCAATAGAATATGGAAGTGAGAGATTCATTTCAAAGCTAAAAGGATTTATTCCGCTATTTGCTGGGCAGCCCGATTGGTGAGGGCTGATGATTAGTGGGGGATGAACAAAACCCCCACTGATTAAAGTTGCACTTTATTATTCTATAGTTTTATTAAGAAGGAGTATGTGAAAAATATAATGGAGAAAAACATTCAACAAGAGAAAGATAAAGAAAAACCCGTTTTTTATGATCCGAAAGGAAGGAGAAACATAGCCTTTATTTGGTTTCTATGTATCTCAATAGTTAGTGTAAGTGTTGTATTTTATTTTTTCTTTCAAAGTATTTTTTCAACACCAGAAATTCCAAATATGAATACCGCTGTACAACAAGATACGAAACTGGTACCAATTAATCAAAAACTTAGTGATCAGCAGTTAAAGGAGGAAGCATTTAACCCAAATACCGAAACGAAGGATAATAAAAATTTGGTGAATCCGCCGAAGGATAGTAAACATCCTAAAGAAGTGTATGGTTTTTATATAAACTGGGATGAAAATAGTACCGCTTCTTTAAAAGAAAATATCGATTCATTAACCACGTTAGTACCAGAATGGTATCATTTAAAAGAAGATTTAACGATTAGAAGTGAGATAAAACCTGAGATTGTAAAACTAGCAAAAAAAAATCATGTGAAGATTATGCCGTTACTTACTAACTATACAGAAAAAGCTTCTGGCCCTGATAGTGAGCTTATCCATAAGTTACTGAATTCGCCGAATGATGTGAAGACGAAATTTATTAATAATTTAGTAAGCGAAGTTAAAAAGAGTCAGTTTTCAGGTATTAATATTGACT
The DNA here is from genome assembly GCF_022663795.1 of Bacillus cereus group sp. BfR-BA-01349. NCBI lineage: Bacteria > Bacillati > Bacillota > Bacilli > Caryophanales > Bacillaceae > Bacillus > Bacillus cereus group sp. BfR-BA-01349. Next base: position 12,483 of record NZ_JAKUGE010000044.1, on the reverse strand, counting down.
TTGAGTCCGTACCTGAAAGTGATAAAGAAAACTTAACAAATTTTATGAAAGAACTTACTACGGCCTTTCATAAACATGATTTGCTCGTCACACAAGATGTTCCAGCTAATGATAAGGCTTTTGATTATAGTGCATTAGGAAAAATAATAGATCGTATGATTGTAATGATGTACGATGAGCACTATGGAGCCGGGGAACCAGGACCAATTGCTTCAAATAAATGGTTCCAACATACATTAAAAGAACTGAATATTACGTCTGATAAACTTATAGTTGCTTTCGGTAACTATGGATACGATTGGGAAGTAAATAGTAAAGAAGCTGCGAAGTCTTTGACTTTCTCAGAAGTTATGGCAATGGCTCATGATTCAAATATAAAAATTCAATGGGATAAGATGAGTGGAAATCCGTATTTTAGATATAAAACAGGAGAGAAAGAACATACTGCTTGGTTCTTAGACGGTGTTACTCTTTATAATCAAGTGAAAATCGCAATGGACAATAATGCAAAGGGGTTTGCGCTATGGAGATTAGGAGCAGAAGATCCTACAATATGGAAAGTTTTAAAAAATCTTATTGAGGTACAAAAAAATCCTAATGTATTACATAGAATCAGTAGTTTAGATGAAGTGAATTATTCTGGACAAGGTGAAATTTTACAGATTGAGAATGAAAGAAAAAATGGATTGAGAGATTTTAAAGTAGGCAAAGATGGTTATATTACAGATGAAGTATATCAATCCTTACCATCTGCATATGAAGTGCAACGATATGGAAAACCAAATGGGAAACAAGTAGTATTAACATTTGATGATGGACCAGACCCGAAATATACGCCAGAAATTTTAGATATATTAAAAGAGAATCAAATAAAAGCTGCTTTTTTTGTACTTGGTGAAAACGCGCAACTAAATACTAGTATTGTAAAAAGAATATACGATGAAGGGCATGAAATTGGCAATCATACTTTCAAGCATCCTAACGTCGCTGATACGTCTTTACTACGAACAAAATTGGAACTTAATACGACGCAACGTTTAATTCAGGAAATAACTGGACATTCTACGGTTTTATTTAGACCGCCATATGAAGCCGATGCTAACCCAGATTCATCAAATGAAATATTGCCTATTTTGCGTGCACAAAATATGAACTATACAATGGTGGCGGAAAAAGTTGATCCTGAAGACTGGGCAACACCATCAACGAATGAATTAGTAAAGCGTGCTCTTACTCCCATTTATAAGGGAGAGGGAAATATTGTTCTTCTCCATGATGCGGGAGGGAATCGTGCCCATACGGTAGAAGCGCTTCCCATTATTATTAAAGAACTTAAAAAAAATGGATATAGTTTTGTAACAATTTCAGATTTAATGAATAAAGAACGAGATGAAATTATGCCTCCTGTTTCTTCTGAGGGGAAGCAATATTTACTTTACAATAAAGCTGTCTTTTCAGGGGCAGGATACTTTAAGCATATATTAACAACTATTTTTTATATTGCTATTGGATTAGGGATTTTTCGATTTTTATTCTTAATTTATTTTGCATGGAAGCAGAAAAGAAAAACGTTATCTCGCTATATTAATTCGTCCTATCAACCTTTTGTTAGTGTTGTCATAGCAGCATATAATGAAGAAAAGGTGATAGCCAAGACAATTCACTCAATTTTGGATAGTAATTATAGAGAATTTGAAGTTATTGTTGTGGATGACGGATCGACAGATGGTACGTCAAAAGTAATGAAAGAAACATTTTATAAACACCCTAAAGTTCGTTTCATTCAGAAAGAAAACGGCGGGAAATCATCGGCAATGAACCTAGGGTTTCAACAATCGCGAGGAGAAATAATTGTCACTTTAGATGCGGATACTATTATTGCGCAAGACGCCATTTCTCTAATGGTTAGACACTTTGAAGATCAGAATGTAGCTGCAGTTTCAGGTAATGTCAAAGTGGGGAATAGACGGAATTTGTTAACTACTTGGCAACATGTTGAGTACATTACAGGGTTTAATTTAGAACGTAGAGCTTTTGATGAGTTAAATTGTATTACAGTAGTTCCAGGAGCTATTGGGGCGTGGCGCAAAAAGAATGTAGTTGAATCTGGATATTTAAGCGAAGATACGTTAGCAGAAGATACGGATCTTACTATTACATTTTTACGTCAAGGGCATAGAATTGTATATGAAGAAAAAGCTCATGCTTTTACGGAATCACCTGAAGATGTGAAAAGTCTCATTAAACAGCGGTATCGTTGGTCATATGGTACACTTCAATGTCTTTGGAAACATCGAAAAGCGTTATGTAATCCAAAGCATAAAACATTAGGATTTATTGCACTGCCTAATATGTGGTTATTCCAATATGTGCTGCAATTCATTGCTCCTTTTGCAGATATATTAATGATTATAGGAATATTTAGTAGTAATCCGCTAAAAGTTTTAGGATTTTATCTTGTATTCTTTTTAATGGATCTTCTCGCTTCTCTGTTCGCATTTAAATTAGAGGAAGAGAACCCAAAACCATTGGCATGGTTAATTTTACAACGTTTTATTTATCGTCAATTTATGACTTATGTTGTCATTAAATCTATATTCTCATCGCTTCGAGGAGTAGCGGTAGGGTGGAATAAACTAAAGAGACTGGGGAGTGTTAAACATTCCACGGAACATAAGGAGGCATCATAAAAGGGCAGACTATCTGCTCTTTTTTTCATTGGTTTTAGTTAGTTGAATGTAGAGGTGTAGTATAAAAACTGCTGCTTCTATAATGAGATTCCTATTCATCATTAATGGTGAGACATTATGTTAAGCTAATCCTTTAGTTTCGGATTAAAGTTTTTTTATATTTTTTTTCAATGACGGACACAAAAACGCATATACCTTCGAATTATATATATGGATAACATAAATATGTATATAAAAGGGGAGAAATAAGATGAAAGAAAAAAAAGAAATGTTTCAAGAAATCGCTGAGGTGTTAAAGGTATTGGCGCATCCAGTTCGTCTATCTTTAGTAAAAATAATGCTTGCAAAAGGTCCTACTAATGTAACAACAATGTATGGGGATTTACAAATGCCTCAAAGTACAATTAGTCAACATTTATCTAAATTAAAAGCTGCTAAAATGGTTACAGGTACTCGGAAAGGATTAGAAATTTATTATGAGGTAACTGACAATCGCACAAAATCAATATTAGCATGTTTAGTTTAAATGATGATTTCTATTTCAAAATAAAAAGCGCTATTCTTTTCTATGATTTTACAGAGAGAATAGCGTTTTTTATTTTTAAGGAGTATCTTTTTATATGCCTATAGAATGGAGTGAAAGGTTTATGGGTTTAAATGTACCTACTATTACCTTAGGTTCTAATGCGTCTAATAATGAAAAAATTCTCGGTTTAGGGGTGCTTCTTTATAGCTTACGTACAATTGAGATTAGAAAAAGTAGAGCGAGCGTTTAATGAGGCTGAAGTAGTGTTTATATGCGAAACTTTATAGAAATCTCATTTTTCTAATTGTATCTTTTTAGATTGATGGATGTGGGGTCACGTCCATCAATCTAAGAAAACAAGTTAGCTAAAAAATGATGAAAATAAACTTTATAGAAATAAAAAATATGAACGTAGAGGATGAAACAAAGTATATAGTGCTTTTTTAGTCATGTAATCTTTTAATCTGATGATCTTTTCCCCATTCAAACAGATTATCCATTATTTGCATTAAAGATTTTCCGTATTCACTTAGTGTGTACTCAACCTTTGGTGGAACTTCTTGATATACGGTACGATAGATAATCCCATCAGCTTCAAGTTGCCGAAGTTGTTGTGTAAGAACCTTTTGTGTAATGTTTGGGATTTCTCGTTTAATTTCATTTGTTCGCATTTTTCCATCCGACAAAATACATAAAATATGAACTTTCCATTTTCCACCGATTACATCGAGTGTTGTTGCAATTGGGCAATTATCATTTTGATTCATATAACACCTCCACAGGTACTTTAAGGTTCCTATAGCACTTTAAAGTACGTACTTTTCAATTATATGTGACTCATTCATACTAATACGTAAAGGGTTGAATAATTTATAAAGGGGATGAAAAAAGATGAAAACACTTGTAATTGTAGCACATCCTGATATTGAAAAATCAAAAATTAATAAAAGATGGATTGAAGAACTTGAGAAATATTCGGATGAAATTACGGTGCATGAATTGTATAAAGTGGCACCGAATTGGGAGTTTAATATTGAAGAAGAGCAAAAGTTATTAGTAGAACATGACAGATATATATTTCAATTTCCGCTTTACTGGTACAGCTCACCACCATTATTAAAAAAATGGTTCGATGATGTATTAACATATGGATTTGCATACGGATCTAAAGGAGATAAAGTGAAGGGGAAAGAATTTGGTGTAGCTATTTCTATAGGTGGATTAGAAAAAGACTATGAAAATAGTAGAATTACAATGGATGAGTTGACGAAACCATTCCAAGCTACATGCTTATACACAGGTATGGAATTTATACCTTCCTTTTATTTATATGGTGCAGAATATAAACTAAGTGATGAAGAGATTGATAAAAGTGCACCTGAGTATGTGCAATATGTGATGAACAAGAAGTATTCTAATATATAATGGGAAATATCCATTTACTTGTAAAGTAAATGGATATTTTATATTCTTCTTATATTCACTAAGTGTAATCTTTAGTAAATTAATAGTTAATCTGGTAAAATAAAAAACCTAACATATATAAAGGGGAGTTTTACTTGAGAACGATGCGACAATTATTACAAAAGAGAGCAATGCAATCACCAAATTTGGAAGCGCTTGTAGGGGGGAAGAAAAGATATTCGTTTCAGCAATATAATGAACGAGTAAATCAGTTTGCACATTATTTGTTATATAATGGTGTGCAAAGAGGAGATCGTATAGGAATACTATGCAAAAATAATCACCCATTTCCAAGCGTTATGATGGCAAGTTTAAAAATTGGAGCGGTATTTATTCCGCTAAATCATCAGCTGACTGTTTATGAATTAGAAACGATTGTAAAAGAAGCGAAATTAAAAGTGTTAGTTATTGATGAAGAATTTAATGAAGTGTTATTAAAGGTTGATGCTGTTAAAGAAATTCCTTATGTAATTCAAACAACAAAAGAAGACTTTGGTTCATTTGAATTAGAGTTGCAAAAACAGCCAACGACAGAACCGAACGTAGAAGTTCATGAAGAAGACGATGCCATTTACTTGTTTACATCAGAAACGACTGGACAGGCAAAAGCATGTGTAATTGGACATAAAAACTTACATCATTATTTTGCTGAAATTGCGGGACAAAGAGAAATCCCAGCAGGTGAACGCTTTTTATCTGTGCATCCATTGTTTCATATGAGTGGCGTGCTTTCTATTTTAAATTGTATTTATCATGGCGTTACGATGATCTTCTTAGCTGATTCGAATCCTGCTCTTATTTGGGATAAGATTGAAGAAGAGAAAATTACTACGATGCTTGCTTTCCCAGCCGTTTATAGTTACATGCTTGATGAACTAAATAAAAAAGAACGTAACATTTCAACCTTTAAAGTAGCACAAAGCGGTGGTACAAAAGTGCCAGAAACACTCATTCAAAAATATATGGAAAAAGGCATATATATGGTGCAAGGCTATGGTAGTACAGAAGGTTGGGTTGTAACCTCATGGCATCCAATGATGGGAAAAGAAAAGATGTCTTCTGTAGGAAAGACCTTGAAAAATGTAGAGGTGAAAATTGTTCACCCAGAAACAGGACATGAACTAACAACAAATGAAGTTGGAGAGATTCATGTGAAAAGTCCATACATGTTTAAAGGATATTGGAATAATGAAAAGGCGACAAAGAAGGTAGTAAAAGATAACTGGTTTAACATGGGTGATGCTGGCATGATAGATGATGATGGATTCCTGCATATTATGGGAAGATATAAAGACGTTATTATACGCGGTGGTGACAATGTATATCCAGATCAAGTAGAAGATGTTATTCATGAAATACATGGTGTTTTAGAAGTTGCAGTAGTTGGAGTTCCAGATGACTTTTGGGGAGAGGTTCCAAGAGCTTACATTGTGAAGGATGGCGAAATAACATTAACAGAAGAAAGTATTATTCAGTATTGTAAGGAGAAGTTAGCAAGTTACAAAATTCCAGAAGTGGTATTCATAGATGAGTTACCGAAAAACGCTTTAGGGAAAGTGTTGAAGAGGGAATTACGAGATGCTGTTCTTGTGAAATAGAAAATTATGAAATAATGGAGAACCCAGTTATGTATAAAGCATGACTGGGTTTTTATGTATCAAAAACATAATAATTTACTAGATTTTGTATTTTGTGTAAGATAATAAAGAATATTCAATTAATAATTTGAGGGATGAAATTAAATGAAGCTAGAAGTAGAGACGGATAGACTCATTATACGTCCATTTCAAAAAGCTGATTATGAAAGTTGGTTAGATGGATTTTCTTATTGATTATAAAAATAAAGAAATGGACAAATAAGGGGAAAAGAAAATGAAGACTATAAATGTATTTCATTACGACGCATTTACGAATAAACCAAATAAGGGAAATCCAGCAGGTATTGTATTAGAAGCAGATGGATTAACGGAAGAGGAAATGCAAATTATTGCTGAAAAGGTTGGATATAACGAAACAACTTTTGTTCTTTCCTCAGAAGTAGGAGATATAAGAATGCGCTATTTTACCCCTGGTTTTGAAATGGATTTATGTGGTCATGGGACAGTAGGAACGATATATGCCTTGCGCGAAAAAGGTTTATTAGAAGAGAAAAGTAACCTTATGATTGAAACGAAGGCTGGGATTTTACCGATACAAATAGGTGTAAAAGAAAATGGAGAAACCTTTATTAAAATGAGGCAGGCAGCACCTCAGTTTAAAGAATTTACGGGTTCAAAAGAAGAATTAGCTCATAGTATCGGTTTAGAAGTAAATGATTTAGATGTAAGTTTACCGATTGTATATGGAAGTACTGGTAATTGGACAGTAATTGTACCGATTAAAAATCTAGATGCGTGTGAGAGAATGAAGCCTAACAATGAGATGTTTCCATCAGTATTAAAAGAAATACCTAACGCTTCTATTCACCCAATTTGTCTAGATACTTATGATGAACTAGCACAAATGCATGGACGTCATTTCTCATCGGCTTATGCTGGAACGATAGAAGATCCAGTGACAGGAACAGCTTCAGGTGTAATGGGGGCGTATTATGCGATGTATTTGGAAAAAGATTTTGACCATGAAATGGAGTTAATTGTTGAACAAGGACAGGAAATACATAAAGATGGTCGTGTAACGGTGTATGTAACGAAAGTTGAAGGGGATGCGAATTTACAAATTGATATTGCTGGAACAGCGGTGTATGTGAAAGAATTTGAAGTTTCAATATAAAAAAGAAAGCCCGGCATACATCCGGACTTTCATTATCTGTTCAATACTTCAATATACGAAGCATTTCCAGTTGTTCTTAAAGCAGAGCGAAAATTGTTATTTTCTAGCGTTTTAGCGACTTGTTGTAACTGCTGTGCATCATCATGATGGATAAGTAAGCTGTCAGCACCGCTTTCTTCTATATGAATGTGTTCGACATTTCCGATTGCATCATGTACAGCTTTTAAAAATTCAGGTTTCATATTGTCCTCCTATATGTATGTAACGTTGTAATTTAGTATTTCCTTATTTATGAAATATAAAAGTAAATGAAAGGAGAAATAAAAATGAATATAAAGCAGTTTAATGAACATATAACATCACTATTTGGAGAGCATCTTCATAAATATGGCGATGATGAATATGGTTTTACTTATATAAGTAAAGATGAATTTCACAAAATCGGTTACACAACAAATTTAACGTTAGAAACTATTGAAGAAGCGTATCGAAATGGAGTTGATATGATAGTTACACATCATGCGCCGTGGAGTTTTTTATTTGGTATGGAAGAGGCTTGTATTGAGAAATTGAAGCAATATGAAATGAATCATTTTTGGATTCATTTACCGTTAGATTTTGTAAAGTTTGGCACGTGTACATCGTTATTTAACGAAATTGGGATAGATACAATACTGGAATATTCAACCTATGAGGAAGAAGAACTACCGGGAATAGGAGAATATAAAGAAGCGATTCCTTTTTCAAACTTAGTTGGAAAACTTGAAGAAAAAATGGAAGAGAAAGTGAAGAGCTGGAGAAATCACGATAAACCAGTAAAACGGATTGCAATCTTAACCGGTGCAGGAAATAATACAAATTTGATTGAACGTGCATTAGAAAAAGGATGTGACACGTACATAACAGGTGAAAAAACATTATATACAGTGCAACATGCGAAATTTAAAGGAATTAATTTAATTGTAGGTAGTCATACGTTTACAGAAGTGTTTGGTATAGAAAGTTTGGCTCATAAATTACAAGACAGAGACCCTGCAATAGAAATTATTAGAGTATATGAAGAGCATTTAGAGTGATAAAATCACGTTATCATAAATGGAATATTGAAGAAAGTCATTGTAATAAAATAAAGTTGTTGTTTGTTATATCAGGGCGATTGAAAGGATTTTACTTTTGTTTGTCAAATAATAGTAAAGTTGTCTTTTGAATTAAGGAAATATTCGGAGTTGAAGGGTGAGAGAATGGACATTTCAATAATCACTGCACAACTAGTTAAGGAAAAAGTTATTTCACATTATCCAAATAGCGTAAAAGCATTAAACGGGGGAACGACAAGTACTATATATTTGTTAGATGAACAATACGTTATAAAGTTGAATGAATCGGATGTCATACGTGAAGAAGCTTATTTTCTTCAGTTTTATAAAAAGGACGAATTATTTCCAAAGCTTTTATATAAGGAACCTTTAAATCGCTATATTGTTTACTCATTCCTTGAGGGCACAACTTCTTGCAAACTAGGCCATAAACGGAGTGTTCTTAGTAAACTTGTAAAGGAAGTTATCAATAAGTATGAAGTAGCTACAGAGGTTGATGGCTGGGGATGGAAAGAAAGCCCAGTTCAATCTTGGAATGAATTTTTAACGACAAATGTGATGGAAGCTCATGAAAATGTAAGACGTTATATAAGTGAGGAAGAGTATAGAACGGTTTTTAAGTTAGCAAATAGTCCAAGTAGGGGGACTGGAATAAATGAGCCATTTTTATTGCATGGTGATCTTGGATTTCATAATTTTATATTTCAAGAGAATAAACTGCACGGTGTAATTGATCCTTTACCAGTGTTAGGAGATCCTATATATGATTTAATTTATGCGTTCTGTTCAACTCCGGAAGATTTAACAAAAGAAACGATTGGTTATGCGATGAAACAATGTGTATTTTATAAAAAAGACCGTGATTTATATGAAGAAATAGTCATAGGATTATATTTGCGTATAGATACATGTTTACGGCACCACCCGAAAGATTTAGAAGATTATTTAGCAGCTTGGCGTTATTGGATGGGTGAGGTTGAGGTGACTTTTTAGTACAAATATTTTGGGGGAGATAGTGAGATGAATGTTGCAGAAGCGAAAAAGGATTTACTGTAATTCCATTATCGGTTACAGTTGCCTATTTACTTACTTTTATAAGTTTATTAATTGAAAATAAAAAAGTAGATTATTATCAACAAAAATCAGCTTAATAAAAATATAGGGATAGGGGGAATTATGATGAAAAATTTCGTTTGTACAACGTGCGGTGTGCAGTATGCAGCGAGTGTAGAGGAACCGGTGAGTTGTCATATTTGTGATGAAGAGAGGCAATATGTGAATCCGAAAGGGCAGTCTTGGACGACTTTAGAAAATTTGCAAACAGATGATACATATAAAAATGAAATAATCAAAGAGGAAAATGGACTTTATAGTATTACGACAAAACCAGGATTTGCGATCGGTCAAACGGCATTTATAGTGAAAACAGAGTCATATCGTTTACTATGGGACTGCATTACGTATTTAGATGAAACGACAATTGCGAAAATAAAAGAGCTTGGTGGATTAGATGCAATTGCATTGTCTCATCCTCATTATTATTCAACGCAAGTAGAATGGGCAGAGACATTTGATGTACCAATTTATATACATGAAGATGATAAAGAATGGGTGATGCGCCCAAGTAGTCGTATTATTTATTGGTCTGGTGGGTCTTTACAATTAGCGGATGGGATTACTGTACATCGTCTTGGAGGACATTTTAGTGGTGGTTCTGTATTGCATTGGGAAGAAGGTAATGATGGAAAAGGGATTTTGTTAACAGGTGATATTATTCAAGTTGTAGCGGATGAGCGGTGGGTAAGTTTTATGTATAGCTATCCAAACTTAATTCCATTACCAGCGAGAAAAGTGGAAGAAATGGTGAACCGAGTGAAGCCGTTACAGTTTAATCGTTTATACAATGCTTTTCATCGAGTAGTAAAAGAAAATGCAAATGAGGCAGTTGAACGTTCTGCTGAAAGATATATAAAAGCAATAGAAGGAAAGTTGTTTCATACGTAAAAGGAGAGTAGCTTAATGAAAACGTTAGTGTGCTTTGGAGATAGTATTACAGCTGATGAAACATTTTTTGATGGAATGCCGAGATTAACACCACGTTTGCAAGAGATGTTTCCGAAGTGGAAAGTAGTGAATGCAGGTGTTCCAGGGGATAATACATTCGATGCGTTACATAGGATTGAAGAAGATGTAATATCATATAAACCAGATTTCGTAACAGTTTTTCTTGGTACGAATGATGCAGTTTCTTTTTCTCAAGTGTCATTACAAGCATATAAAGAAAACTTAGAGAAGATTGTGAACCATATTTCATCAGATAAAGTACTACTGATTAGTCCTGCACCAGTTGATGAAGAAAGACAGCGTAATAGAACAAATAGAGTGCTTGGTCAGTATGCAGACGTGGTGGAGAAAGTGGCGAGGGAAACAGGAAGTTATTTTCTAAACGTATTCGCTGAAATGATTCAAGAACGGGATTATAAAAGATTTGTAGAAAATGGTGAAAAAGATGGATTACACTTTGGACCAGAAGGCTATGAGTATGTAGCGAGGTTAATTGGTGAAAAGTTAAAAGGAATTTTATAAGGAGCAAAGCACTTAGTGTTTTGCTTTTTCTTGGTTTTTTGCAGTCTATAAACTTATTCACCGCTGTAATTTGCACAGATATTTTGTTTTTTTATATGCGTAAAAGGTTAGCTCTGTTTTAAAGTAATATAAATTTATTTTTAAAAATTTATATTTCGTAGTTGAAAATCAATAAAGGTGTAACTATAATAGTTACAGTTAGTTTGTTATTTTGAAATATACACATTGAATTACAAGAATGAAAGGAGTTTTTATGTAAATCAAAAAGTTATAAAAATCTATTAATTTTTATAATAAGATAAAAAGATTTTTGGTTCATACACATTATTAAATATGTTAATTCTAATAGAAAACTAGAGGTGGAAAGATGAAAAATTTTAAAGGTATGTTGGTATCATCACTTGCAATTACAACTTTTGCTGGGGTAGGTACGACATTTGTAACAAATACAGTACATGCTGCCAATAACGATTCTAGTAAAATACAATTTCGTTCTAATAAGAGTATAAACACAACAACTAGCTCGAGATTGCCTGTATTATCAATCAATCCTTATGATGAACCTAGATTTTCGAGACAGGGATATCTTGAAGAGGCACCTTTAGGAATTAATGCTCCTTATGCTTGGGGAATTAAAGGAGGAGATGGTCAAGGAGCAACCTTTGTAGATTTGGAAGAAGGCTGGTTATTAAATCATGAAGATTTAGTCGGTCAAAATATTGAATTTATGTCTGGAAAAATGAGTAATGATCTTTCTCACGGTACTTCAGTTCTAGGTGTTGTTTCTGCAGCTGACAATAGGATTGGGAACATTGGGATTGCACCAAAAGCAAAGGCAAAAGTAATTTCAGTGATCCGAGATAATGGGAGAATCGATGTAAGAGATGCTATTTTAAGTGCCGTAGATTCTTTACAGGCTGGAGATGTTTTATTAATAGAAGAATCCTTTAAATATGATGGATATGGAGATGACCCTTTACCAGTAGAAGTATACCCGAGTATATTTAACGCAATTCGCAAAGGTACAGATAAAGGCATTATTATTGTAGAAGCAGCTGGTAATGGTGGGATTGATTTAGATGAATTTAAAGACCGTAATGGTAAACAGATTTTAAATCGAAATAGTCCAGACTTTAAAGATTCAGGAGCTATTATAGTTGGAGCATCTACTGCAAGAGTTCCTCATAAACGTTTAGGTTTCTCTAACTATGGTAGTAGAATTGATGTATATGGTTGGGGAGAGTATGTTGATACATTAGGTAGGGTAAGTACCCAGCGCCTTATCATATTTCTATGATAGGTTTCCATGTACTCCCCCCCGAACCGTACGTACTTGTCTCCAAGTATA